>CAYUBP010000174.1:0-3267 GCA_964443115.1 uncultured Dehalococcoidales bacterium
GTACCAGAGCCGCCCCACGGACAACGGTACAGGTCGGCTGGAGCATCTTCCAACAGGGGTATCTGCCCGCCGGGACCAACCGTGACCATCATGAGGTGGAAATAGTCACCGGCACGCCATTCACCCAGGTTGAACAGGTCTCATGGCTAAACGAAGACCCCCGTGATTTGAGGCTGCAAATACAATCAAGCGCGGATGGTCCTTTTCGCTGGTTTAAGGCGGAGTGGAGAACCTACTACAGGGAAGTCCGGGAAAGAAAGATTATTAACCAGATTCCTGCGAGAGCAATCAGCAGCGCAACCGGCTAAATTATATCTTGAGCTCAGCGCGAGCCTTACCAAGACGCACCAGACTGTCCTGAGTCACTATCCCCACCACGTTTTCTCCATCAAGCACCAGCACATGGTTGATGCGCAGACCCTCCATGCGGTCAAAGATAGTGGCTGCTGATTCAGATACCTGAGCCGTCTCCTGGCTGTCCGCTGGCTTTAATATCTCGCCAACGCCAGTAGACTCCCAGCGTCTCCTGGGGACGGACTTTATATCCCTGACGGTTATACACCCCCACCACCGGGCATCATCCATCACCACAAAATGGCTCTGCCCGGTAACCAGAACGTGGTCCCTCACCAGATGACCAAGACTGAGCCGGGGGCTGATAGCAGAGTAATCACGTGACATTACATCCCGGGCGACAACATCCAGCAGCGCCTCACGCAGCAGCACCTGGCGGCTGCTCTGCCCCGCAGCGATATATAACACCCACCCAGCGAATGCCAGTGTGAGTCCGGTAAACCACTGCTGGTTCACAATTACCAGCACAATCCCACCGCCAACCAGCAACATGCCAGCCACCTGCCCGATGCCGCAGGTAATACGCGTTGCCCGTTCGTAACTACCGGTAGCCCTCCATAACACGGCGCGGAGGATTCTGCCCCCATCCAGAGGAAAAGCCGGGACAAAGTGGAACAGAGCCAGCATAATAGTGATAAATGCCAGCCACTGGACAAGCCCGGACATCATTACGCTGCCGGTGACTACCAGAACGGTATAAACCAGGTAAAGCAGCACCACCACAATCAGGGTAGAGAGAAGCCCGGCCACACCCATCAGCAACTCAAGAATCGGCTTCGTCGCCTCTTTCGCAATAACCGGAACGCCGCCAAAGACAAACAGGGTGACATTCCTCAACGGGACACGTCTCCACAGGACCAGGCTGAGGGCAACCTGGCGAATACTAACCGCCGCCCAGAAGAACAAGCCGGCAGCAACCCCGAGAAGCAGCCTCCTCCATAAGTAGTAAGCCTCGGGATACTGTGTGGCTACAACAACTATTATCAGGATGAAAGCTATGAACCAGGTATAGTGTAGCCGTACCCGGCTCCTCAGCACATGCTCCAGATAATGCTTGCCCCTCATCTCCGTCCCCCGGTCAAAGGTTAGAAAAATCCCAGGACCTGACCTGTAGTATCGGGCATTTTAAGCGGGCGGGGACGGATTGTCAAATCACCGGGCACCGGAGTTCTGACTGCTCCTGGTTAGCGGAACGCGCCATTGCGGGGAGCGTCCCCATTGTCAACGACAACTATAGCCACAAAAGGCCACTGGACTGGGCTGTACGCCTAACTTGCGGGGTTTAGCAGCTTAACAAAGGCTGACGTTCATGCCTGGGGAGTTTTTCTCCGGCGCCGGGCACGGTGTTTACCCGCCCAGAGACCGGTGAAGAAGCTGCGGTTTAGAAGGTGCCGGTTGTCGGCGACACTTAGCAGGTCCTTGGATACCCCGCTCTCAAAGTAGGCAACCTCAACATGCTTGCCCATGTTCTTTACTGCCTGGAGAGCATAGGCAAAATCAGAATCGCCGCTGACAAGGACTGCAACATTGTAGAAGTCATTCCAGGCAAAATAAAGCAGGTCTGTAGCCAGCATGATATCTATGCCCTTCTCAACGGGGATACCCTGCGATACCTTGGTCCCCCCCAGCCGCACCTCCAGGTATGGCGTCTTGCGCAGGATATCAAGGAACTCCTGCTGCTCCCGGTAGCCCTCAGGCCTCTGAGCCTGGTCCTGCAACACATTGTAGTAATATATCCGGAACAGTCGCCTGGAGCCACACAGCTTATTAGCAAACTCGGCGAAGTTAAGGTCATGGCGTCCCAAGGTAGCGCGCAAGGCGTGATATAGATTGCTGCCATCTATGAAAATAGCGACTCTATCTTCCAAAACCTTCTCCACCGGCGCTATACTTACTAATCATACCAATCATAATCCGGAAAAGCTCAACCTCAGCCTGACCAGCACGTATTCAACCGTGCCTGAAAGCTAATACCGCCGCTGTCTATCTCCGCCAGGCCTGCCGCCACCCCTGCCCCCATAGCCACCCCTGTCATCAGGGCGGGAGCGAGCCGCACTCACAGCCAGCGTCCGCTCCTTCAGAGTCTTCCCATTAACACCGGCGATTGCCGCCTGCCCTTCGGACACCGAAGGCATCTCAACAAAGGCAAACCCTCTGGGTCTGCCGCTGTACCGGTCGGTAGGGATGGCTACAGACTCAACCTTGCCAAAAGCAGCGAATTCTGCCCGCAGCTCGTCTTCGGTAACATCATAAGACAAATTACCCACGTATATCTTCATCGCCTGCCCCTTTTCAAATTCTACCCGCTCAATACCCCTGGCGGCGCCTCTTCCGTGCGCTAGCCTTGGCCTTTATACGAGCCGCATCTCGCTTGGACATGAACCGCTGATGGGACTTCGCTTCGCGAAGGATACCACTCATCTGCACCACTCTACCAAAGCGGCGTAGCAAAGAGTCCTGTGATTCACCATCACGTATTGATACTTCTAATGACAAAACCATACTCCCTAGAACCGAGTCCGGGTCGGGAGCCGACCCGGACTCGGTTTGTCTAAACTCGCTTATCTACTCGGTTTAACTTTGCGGTAGCAATCGCTACAATAGACCGGCTTGTCCCCACGCGGTTCAAAGGGTACCTGAGTCTCTTTGCCACACTCGGCACATACCGCCGGGAACATCTGGCGCCGCTGCCCGTAGCCAGAGCCGCTATTCCCATAGCGCTCTGTCTTCCTCGCCTGTCGGCATGTGGGGCAGCGCTTGGGCTCGTTGGTGTAGCCCTTGGACTGGAAGAATTCCTGGTCGGCAGCGGTAAACGTGAACGTGTTACCGCAGTCAACACACTGGAGCGACTTGTCCTGGAAAACCATTGGATGACCTCCTGACTAATTATTTTAGTTAGAGTCGGTCACCCAA
>CAYUBP010000175.1:0-3252 GCA_964443115.1 uncultured Dehalococcoidales bacterium
CTGCGCACCCCGGATTTTACAAATAGTCCTCATAGATGCTAGACTAATACAATATCCTAATCTTGAATGCAATTTGACTCATCCAGGAGGTATGAAAAGAAGTGTCAATCAGGACGGTAGAACAATACTACAAGTCACTAGAAGACCTGCATCCAACGGCTTATATCCTGGGAGAAAAGGTCGTGAATACCTATGAGCACCCACTAATCAAGCACATGACGGCAGCCGTTGCCAAGACCTATGAAATGGAAAACGACCCTGAAGGTAAGGAGCACCTGGTAACTAAATCTGACCTTATAGACGAAGAGGTCAGCCGCTTCGTCAAGTTCTATAAAGGCCCCGATGACCTCCTGGCAAAGGTGCGGATGCTGAAATTCCTGGCACAGAGGATTGGCGGTTGCTACATGCGGTGCACCGGCATGGATGCCATAAACGCCGTCGGCATAGAAGTCTACAACTGCGACCAGAAGCACGGCACGGAATACTGGCCAAGGCTTTTAAATTTTATTAAGCATGTGCAGCAGAACGACCTCGTCGTTTTCAGCGGCGTAACCGATGTCAAGGGTGACAGGTCGCTGCGGCCCTCACAGCAGAAAGACCCTGATATGTATCTCCATGTAGTGGACAGGAATAATGACGGCATTGTAGTAAGAGGAGCTAAAATACACCAGACCGGTTCTCTCTGCGCGCACTGGGGACTGATAGTACCCACAAGAGAAATGCGGGAGTCGGACAAAGACTATGCCGTATGCTTTGCCCTCCCGACCGATGCAGAGGGGCTTGTTCACGTCTACGGCAGGGGGACACTGGAAGCCAGACAGCTTCAGGGATGCGACCTCGGTAATGTTGAGTTCAGCAAGTTCGCCCCCATGATTATCTTCAACGACGTTTTTGTACCCTGGGAGCGCGTATTCCTCTGTGGTGAATATGAGTATGCCGGTGAAATGGTAAGGAACTTTGGCAACTATCACCGGCACTCACACGGCGGCTGCAAGTGCGGCGTTGGCGACGTCCTGATTGGCGCGGCTGCGGTTGCCGCTGATTACAACGGTCTGGGCAACGTCTCGCACATTAACAACAAGTTCGCCGAAATGCTTAAGGTAACCGAGGCGATTTACGGTTGCTCGGTGGCTGCCTCAGTGGAGTCCACACAAACGCCATCCGGCATTTATACCGTTGACCCCGTTTTATCCAATACATCCAAACTCTACGAAGGCAAAGAGCTGGCAGAGGTAATCCGGATGATGATTGAGATTGCCGGCGGCATGGTGGCTGACATACCCTCGGATAAGGACTTTGAAAATCCAGAAATTGGACCCCTGCTAACTAAATACCTTAAAGGAGTAGACGGCGTTTCCACGGAAGACAGGGTGCGCATTTTCAGGTTAATTGAGAAGCTCGCTTTTGAAAGCAGAGACATTGTTTCTAACATTCACGGTGCTGGCTCGCCGGAGACTCACCGCATGACTATACTCCGGAATGCGAATATTAACGCAAAGAAAAAGCTAGCCAAGAACCTGGCGGGTATCAAGGACGAGTAAAGGTAAGCCCAGCATTTTTCCGAAATACTGGACGGATTGTACAGACACCAGGTGTGACCGGGTGGGATAAAAGCCAGAGTGCCATGGTGATGGGATAACATCACAACTCACTCCCTCCGGGTAGGGTAGGCTTTGCCAGAACATGGCCAGCCCTTGTCTATCCTGAATATTCTTGTCTCACTCTCTCTACACCCGGCATAATCACGCCTCTACGCTTTGACGGAGCATTCGCCACCATATATAATAGCCCTGTGCCCGGAGCGCATGGGCAACAATCCGATGGCAATGCGCTTTGTGTGAATTTTCTGTCAGCTTTGCTATTGAGACAGGATAGATACATAACACTGACTGCGGAGAGGTGTCCGAGTGGTTCATGGTGCCGCTCTCGAAAAGCGGTCTCCGCTTTTAGCGGAGCGTGGGTTCGAATCCCACCCTCTCCGCCAGAAGAAGTAATGGATAATATAGATTACAACGACTTATCATCTAAAGACCCGGTTATAAAATACGGCTGCGCTAAAAGGCTCCTGGCAGCGGCTAAAGAAGACCCCGCCCAGCTATACCCCCGGCTGGACTTCTTCGTGAGCTTACTGGACGGAGAAAACAGAATCCTGAAGTGGACGGCAATTGATGTAATCGGGCAGCTAGCCAGGGTAGACACGGCGGGGGATGTTGATAAACTGACAGGAAGGCTCTTTGCCTTACTAGGTGCCGGAAACATGATTACCGCCAACCACGCCATCACGGCCCTGGCTAACATCGCCCGGACCAAACCGGAGCACCAGAACAGAATTACCCGGGAGATACTAAAGGTAGAGCACTACAGCTTTGATACCAGTGAGTGCCGTAATATCGCCGTCGGCACGGCTATTGTGGCAATAGGCTCGTATTTTGACCAACTCCCAGACAAAGAGGCGGCGGTCGCCTTTGCCCGGCGGCAGACGAAGAATACGAGAAACGCTACCAGGAAAAAGGCGGAGCAATTCTTGAAAAAACACGGGCTAGAGGGCTAAGATAAACATGCGGAGAGGTGCTGGAGTGGCCTAACAGGCACGCCTGGAGAGCGTGTGTCGGGTTTCCCGACCGTGGGTTCGAATCCCACCCTCTCCGCCAGTCGCAGACTTTAGCCCGACCTAGAGTTTTGTTCAAGGAGGGCGGCTAATGAAAAAGGTCTTAATCGCCTATTTCAGTGCCACCGGCACGACGGAGAAGATGGCAGGATATATTGCGGAGGGGGTCCGCTTCAGCGGACAGCAGTCTGTAGTCAATAAGATAGAAGACATCAATACCCCCGCCGACCTATCGGGGTATGACGGCTACATCTTCGGCTCTCCCACATATTCCCTGGACATACCGGAGGCGATGAAGGCATTCCTCGCCCTGGCAAAGAAGGCAAAGCTCACGGGCAAGCTGGCGGGCGCCTTCGGCACCTACAAGCACGATGTCGGCTACCGGCACAAGAGCCACGCCGCCGCCGTCATCCTGAAGTCCTTTGAAGCTCTCGGTATGAAGCTCTTTGAGCTTGGCGCCTTTAACCTCCAGGAGGACGCACTCAATACCAGCCAGGGGATGCAGACCTGCCAGGACTACGGGAAAGTCTTCGGGGCGAAGCTCTAAGGCTCAGTAACCCTATCCCCTTTATCCCCTTCCCCTTGATAAGGGCTTTGCCCTAAAAGTGCCTTTTTATTGTCATCCTGAGCATGGCGAAAGGCCT
>CAYUBP010000176.1:0-3249 GCA_964443115.1 uncultured Dehalococcoidales bacterium
ACCGCCCACCATAAAGCTGGGTAGTCTCTGATTGCCAAAAGGCCTTCCCCCGGATTCAGGTTGGGGAAAGCCTTTTTCTTGTCCGCCGGGTATTGTAAGAGACTGTTCAGCATAGATAAACAACCGGGATGCTACTTGCCCGATTATGCCCAGGGCTGTAGGGAGAAAGGAAGAAGCTGACCTAACCAGGTTAGCCCGCTACAAGCTGGAAATTTGCCACGGTCTCCCCTGCCAGAGCCCGCGGTTTACGCCGACTTAAAGCCCTAGCCTTCTTTTACAACCAGGACGCTTATCGCCTTGACCACGACCATCACTTTGTCTCCCACCTTAAGGTTGAGGTCATCCAGCGAGTCGACAGTCATCACCGAACCCATCCTGGAAGCGGCGGGTATCTCAATGTCAACCTGTCCCATGACGCTGCCCCTCTTGACTCCCTTCACCACACCCTTAAGCTGATTCCGCGCTCCGAACTTCATGGCACACCTCCTGTCTCTACTATTCTATATTTCGGTTGTCATCTACGCAACGTCGCGATAAGCCGCTCCGGCTTGATGAGCAAGTCCAGCGCAGCGTTAATATCAGGCACAATAAGGTCACAGCTAGCCATCGCCTCGCTGGCGGCCCCCTCATACCCGAGGACGCAGATTCCCAGAGCGGAGTCTCTCAGCATTGAAGTATCGTTGGCGCCGTTTCCTATGGTAATCGTGCTCTCACGACCCAGCTGCTGCACCAGCCTGAGCTTTTGAGCCTGTTCGTCGCCGGGGTCAACCCTGTGCGTCTTGACCGGGAGGCTTTTCCCCAGCTCCAGCGCCAAGCCACGGGTATCGGCGGTGACAATATAGATATTGACGAGCCGGCTGAGTGTGCCCAGCCTCTCCGGAACGCCCTCTATTATCTCGCCGTCCAGGGAAATAGTGCCGTTAAGGTCCAGAACCAGATGTTCAAATCTGTAGGTACGACAGCCCGGTATATCTATCTGTATCAACTCCCGTTACCTCACTACGATTCTCCCCTTCGGCTCGTCAACAACCTCGCCGATAATGGCGGCATCGTCAACGCCTTCTTTATGCATTTCCCTGAGCAGCCCGCTGGCATTTTCTGCCGGGAGTGAAATGAGCAGCCCGCCGGATGTCTGGGGGTCAAATAGCACGTCAACCATATAGGCGGGGACCCCTTCGGCAAACTCAACCATGTGTGCCCGGAAGTCACGGTTCCGGTGCGCACCTCCAGGGACCAGCCCCATTTCGGCAAGCTCTCTTACTTCAGGGAAATGCGGGACTGCTGCGGAATCAATAATCAGTCCGACATCGGTATCCTCAATCATCTCGCAGGCATGCCCGAGCAGACCAAAACCGGTTACATCCGTGCAGGCGTTAACGGCTGTTTTCTGCATCAGTTCAGATGCCCTATTATTTAACGTTGCCATGCAGCGCATAGCTTTATCAACGGTCGCCCGGTCAACCATGTCTCCTTTCAGAGCCGTGTTGACTATGCCCACTCCCAGGGGTTTGGTCAGTATGAGCCTATCGCCGATGCGGGCTCCGGTATTAAGGATAACCCTGGAAGGATGGATGATGCCTGTCACGGAGAGCCCGTACTTGAGCTCTTTATCCTCAACACTGTGGCCGCCTACTAAAAGAACTCCGGCTTCGCGCATCTTATCCAGACCGCCGGTGAGGATTTTGCGCAGTACGGATATATCCATCGTTTTCACCGGAAAACAGACGATGTTCATGGCGGTCAGCGGTCTCCCGCCCTTAGCGTAGACGTCGCTGAGTGAATTGGCAACGGCAATCTGCCCGAACTGATATGGGTCGTCAACGATAGGGGTGAAGAAGTCAACGGTCTGGACTATAGCCAGGTCATCACTCAACCTGTAGACACCGGCATCCTCGGATCTCTCCATGCCGGCAATGAGGTTCGGGTCGGTCATGATGGGCAGCCCGTCTAATGCCTTTGCCAGGTCCCCCGGCCCGATTTTGCAGGCTCAGCCGGCACCGCTGACGGTCTCGGTGAGGCGCAGTTCCCCCTCTTCACTCATTTTATTTTCCTGCTATATCTTTATGACTTTGCCCGCGGTAAGAAGGGAGTCCACCGTGTCATACATGTTGGTGACCTGCCCCACCTTCAGCCTGTCCTTGAGCTGGTAGTAGTCCAGGCAGGTCCCGCAGGAGAATATCCCCACCCCCTCCTTTTCCAGCAGCTTCAGCGTGTCCAGCACCTCGGAGCCTTCTGTGGTCAGTCTTACCCCGTCGTTCATGAACAGAATCTTCGCCGGTTTCGGCTCGGCGTCCCAGAGGGTATTGAGAAAGGCTTTCATGAGGATTTCACCCAGCCGCTTATCTCCCGTCCCCAGCCGGTCGGTAGCAATCAGTACCACGTCACGGGCCTGTTTTGGAGAGGCAGCCTGTACCGCCTTCTCTTTGTGGATACGAATATAGAAAAGCCCATCCTTCTCATTAACAGCGACAGCACACCCCTGGCTCTCGGCAAAACGGCGGACGTTTTCACACCCCTCCGGGCGCTCAATCAAGACGGTAATGTCTCCCGCCTCTATACCTTCCAGGGCTTTTTTCGTCTTCACCACCGGCAGGGGGCAGCTGAGCCCCCTTGCGTCAACATCTATGTCCATCTTCCCCTCCTGTATATCCTACCCGCTTCCGTGTCATAGCCCCTGGCCCCCGCCATTGCTCAGGGCAGCCCCCAGTGCACCCACAATCTGCGGCTCATCGGGAACAAGCACCGGTATCCCCAGGCTCCGCTCCAGCAGGTGCCGGGCGCACCTATTCCGGGCAACGCCGCCGGCAAAGACCAGACGGTCAAAAGCCGGCAGCCTGCCCAGCATGGACAGCACTCTTCTGGTTATCGCCTCGTGGATGCCGAGAGCCACGTCCTCGCGCTTTGCGCCGCTGTTCAGCAGCGATATCACCTCGGACTCGGCAAAGACCGTGCACATGCTGCTTATCTTTGCCGCAGCTTTCGCCTCCAGTGCCGCCTCACCGAAATCTTCAATTTTATAGTTCATGGCGCCCGCCATTATCTCCAGGAACCGCCCGGTACCGGCGGCGCACTTGTCATTCATCTCAAACTTAAGCACCCTGCCGTCTTTGCCCAGGCAGGAGACCTTAGTGTCCTGTCCGCCTATATCCAGAATCGCCTGGCAGTCCGGGAAAAGGGCACTGGCTCCGGTGGCAAATGCCTTGAGATCGGAAGAGCACACGTCTGAACTCCAGTCACGAGATTCCATCT
>CAYUBP010000177.1:0-3248 GCA_964443115.1 uncultured Dehalococcoidales bacterium
ATGATATGCATGACACTATTATAAGTGTCACTAATCTATCTGAACTAGCTCACATCTGTCCTGTGTCACCAGAGCCACAGGAAAACATGTGAAAGTCAAAGTCACGAAAGTACACCGGAAGGCTGGGAATGCTCTGAAGCCGAATGGCGTTAGAACAGAAGGGCCAAGCATCGCCAAGGCTGGAATGAACCGGACTCCGGGTGTATAATGGCAGTGAATTCTACAGGGGGCTTTTCTTAAGAGATGAACATTATTGAAGTCGCTGACCATACGATTTCTCCGGAGAGGGTGATTAACGGCGTCAGGAATAGCCATTGCGGCTGTGTCGCCACCTATGTCGGGCTGATTCGCGACCGCTCTCACGGCAAGCCCGTGCTTTCGGTGGAATACCGTGACTCCGCAGGAAACGCCGGTGCGATATTGCAGGAGATTGCCGGCGAAGCCGGGCAGAAGTGGCAGGTGGAGAATATCGCTATATCTCACCGGACAGGCAAGCTGGCGGTCGGCGAGATTAACCTGGTGGTTGCTGTCGCCGCCGCACATCGCCGTGAGGGTTTTGCCGCCTGCCGGTATATTATTGACCGGTTCAAGCGGAGACTGCCTACCAAAAAAACGGAAACCTACCAGGATAGCAGCATTAAAGCGGGTTAAGACTGCCGGCGGCGGCTGGACGGCTGCCGGTTGAACTGGTAGCCGAAGCCGGGGCGGTTGATGATATACCTGGGGTGTGAGGGGTCTGGTTCCAGCTTACGGCGTAGCTGCCAGATGCAGGTACGCAGCAAGTCAACATCGTCAGCGTACTCCGGTCCCCAGACTTTGCTCAGAATTTCCCGGGGTTTAACAAAATTGCCGGCTCTAGCCAGCAGGAAGTGGACGAGGTTGAATTCGGTGGGCGTCAGCCTTATCTCCCTGCCCTCCCTGCATACCCTCTGCTCCGCTATGTTTATCCTGAGGCAGCTATCGGTAAATTCCGCCGACTTGCGGGATTCATATAGCTCGGCGCGGCGGAAGATAGCCTGCACCCGGGCGAGGAGTTCTTTCATCCCCACTGGCTTGGTTACATAGTCATCGGCGCCTCCCTCCAGTGCCCGCACTACGTCCGCCTCATTTTCTCTGACGGTCAGCATCAGTACCGGGGCTTTTGAGATTTGCCGGATGCGCTCAAGGACTCCCCAGCCGTCTATGTCAGGGAGGACGATATCCAGGATAATCAGGTCCGGGTGCTGGCTGTGGACCTGTGCGATACCATCGTAGCCGCTGTAGGCTTTAAGCACCCTGAACTCAGCCAGACTGTGCTCAATGAGCCTTGCCATCATGGCATCGTCATCAATGACCAGCACCGTTTTCATTCTTGATAAGGAACCCCCTCACGGTGTTAACGAAGTCCCGGATATTAATCGGCTTGGAGATGTAACCGTCACATCCCATCTGCAGTATTCTCTCCCGGTTCCCCTTCATGGCGCAGGCGGTCAGCGCCACGATGGTAATATCTCTGGTGGCGGCGTTTTCCCGGAGCAGCCTGACGATGGTGGTGCCGTCCATATCGGGCAGGTGGATATCCATCAGGATGAGGTCAAAAGGTGTGGATTCAATCCGCTCCAGCGCCTGCCGGGCGGTGGTGGCTCCCATGACCGTATAACCCTGGGCTTCAAGGACATGCTGGGCCAGCCTCATGTTCATGCTGTCATCTTCCACGACCAGTATTCTTGGCACTATGTCTTCCCCTTCTTCGCCAGGGGTATGGAGAAGGTGAAGGCGCTTCCTTTGCCCGGCTCGCTGACAACCCAGATGCTGCCGCCGTGCAGTTCTACCAGTCTCCTGGCGATTGATAGTCCCAGCCCGGCTCCGTGTCCCCGTGATTTTCTTCTCACCTGGGTAAACTCCTCAAATATTCTCTGCTGGTCCTTGGGGCTGATGCCGGCGCCGTTGTCAATGACGGAGCAATGGAGAAGGTGTTGATTTTCCAGACGGCAGACTATCCTGATTTTGCCTCCGCCCGGGGTGAATTTGTGGGCATTGGAGATAAGGTTCAGGAGAATTTGCCTGATTTTGGGCTCGTCAGCATATATGGTTGATATTCCCCTGCCCACCTCTATTTCTATTTTCTGTTTCTTGGTGTTCAGCATGGGCAGGACGGTCATCCTGACATCTTCAAGGAGCAGGGGTAGGTCAAAGCTGGCTGGCTCCAGCGTCATCTTGCCGGACTCTATCTTGGCGAGGTCAAGTATGCCGTCAATCAGCCGGAGGAGATGTTTGGCGCTGGTATGGATGTAGCTGAGGAACTCGTCATGTGTTGGCTGGTCAAGGGGCGGCGCTGTCCTATCCATCAGCACCTCGGAGAAGCCGATAATGGAGTTCAGCGGCGTGCGTAGCTCGTGGCTCATTTTAGCCATGAAGTCTGACTTGGCGTGGCTTACCTGCTCCAGCGTCCGGTTAGCTTCCTCCAGGTTTTTGTTGGACTGCTGCAGGCTTTCTACCAGCTCCCGGTTCTCTGCCAGCAGCCGCTGCTCCCGCCGGGCATTATTGATAATATTCCCCAGTTCGTTCATGGCTACCGGCTTGAGGATATAGGCGTATGCGCCCTCGTTAATGGCGTCCACGGCGGTCTCAATGCTGGCATGACCGGTTATCATGATTACGGCTGCCTCCGGGTTGAGTTCCTTGGCGGTCTCCAGTATCTCCAGCCCGCTCGTATCGGGTAGTTTTATATCGGCGATGACGATATTGAACGACTGTCTCCGGAGCTGCGCCAGCGCCTCTCTCCCGTTGCTGGCCGTGGTCACGCTGTAGCCCATCTCCTCCAGACCGGCGGCTATGGTCTTCAGGATGGAGGTATCGTCATCGGTCACCAGGATGCTGGTTCCCGCCATCGGTCTCTAGCTCCTCCGCCGGGAAATCTCCCCCACGAGAGTCAGCACCCTCTCAATATCAAAGGGTTTATAGATGCAGGTGTATGCCCCGCGGGATATTGCCCTTCTTACCAGCTCTTCCTCGGAGTAGCCGGTCATCATGATTACGGCTACTTCCGGGTCAATGGTCTTGACCTGCTCAAATATCTGCGTTCCGTCAACGTCCGGCAGCCTGATATCCAGGAAGATGATGTTGAAGTGCTTTTCCCTGACCCTGGCGATGGCTTCGGCGCCGGTCTCGGCGGTGACCACGCGGTAGCCCCTTTCCTCCAGCACCGCCTTGAGGGCTTGCCGAGATCGGAAGAGCACACGTCTGAACTCCAGTCACGAGATTCCATC
>CAYUBP010000178.1:0-3184 GCA_964443115.1 uncultured Dehalococcoidales bacterium
CCCCCCCCCCCCCCCCCCCCCCCCCCCCCCCCCCCCACCACCCCCCCCTACACCCCTTCCCTACACGCCGCTCTTCCGATCTAGAATCCCTATAGCTTGAACCTCACCCCCTTAGTCCCCCTCTCACTGGGAAGGAGAGGGGGAACGGGTAATAAAGAGAGGCTAACGCCCCTCTTGTAAAAAATTTGCCCCCTTTCCCTTGTAAGGAGATTGCCTCAAAAGTCATTCTGAGAAGCGAAGCGACGAAGAATCTGGGGCGGTGAGGCCTTTCGCTATGCTCAGGATGACAATGAAAAGGCACTTTTAGGGCAAAGCTCCTTGTAAGGGAAGGGGGTCAGGGGGATAGGTTGCCAGCCTTAAGCAAAGGTCTTGTTAAAATAGTTATTGATGACCGGTAATAAATATTGATACACTAGATAAATAAAGGAGAAAACTATGGAAAGTCTACGCATACCGGGACCGACACCCCTGCCCGACGAGGTGCTAAAGGCACTGGGCAGGCAGATGATTAACCACCGCGGGCCTGAGTTCCAGCAAATGCTGAGGGACGTCACCGCCAAGCTGAAGCAGCTATTCCAGACCCAATCCGATGTCTTCATTCTTACCGGCTCAGGGACGGGTGGACTGGAGGCGGCGATAGTAAACGTCCTGTCCCCCGGCGACAAGGTGCTATCGGTGTCTATCGGCGTCTTCGGGGAACGCTTTGCGGCTATTGCCCGCGAGTTCGGGGCGGAGGTAATCCCGCTCAAGTTTGAGTGGGGCAAAGCCGCCGACCCGGATGCGGTGCGCCGGGCGCTCGCCGCCGACCCCAAAATCAAAGCCGTGCTGGTCACCCACAATGAGACATCCACCGGTGTCACCAACGACCTGGCACAGATAAGCAAGGCGGTCAAGGAGTTTGACAAGCTGCTCGTGGTGGATGCCATCAGCAGCCTGGGCTCCATTGAGCTACCGGTGGACGGGTGGAACCTGGATGTAACCATCACCGGCTCCCAAAAGGGCTGGATGGCTCCCCCCGGAGCGGCGATGGTCAGCGTCAGCCAGAAGGCATGGGAGGCACACGCGGCAGCCAGGATGCCCCGCTTCTACTGGGACTTCACCCGGGCAAAGAACTACCTGGAGAAGGGGCAGACGCCGTGGACACCGGTAGTCCCCGTGGTCTATGCCTTCTCGGTATCGCTGGAGATGATGATGAAGGAGGGCTTGCCCAACATCATTGCCCGGCACGCCCGGGTGGGGAAGACAGCCCGTGACGGCGTAAAGTCGCTGGGGTTGTCCCTGTTCGCCGATGAGAAATATGCCTCCAACACGGTCACCTCAATCGCCGGAAGCGGCGGACTGGACATCAAGAAGCTGCGCCAGATTATGAAGGACGAGCACAAAATAGTGCTGGCGGGCGGACAGCAGACGCTGGACGGCAAGATATTCCGCATCGGGCACCTTGGCTGGGTAAACGAGAAAGATATTGAGGCAGTAATATCGGCGCTGAAAATAGCCCTGCCCAAGGCGGGTTTTACGGGCTAGAGAGAGGTGGTTGAAAATGAAGGTACTCGTAGCTGACCCGGTCTCCGAAGAGGGGATAGCCGTACTGCGCGACTGTGCCCAGGTAGATATCAAGACCGGGCTCAAGCCGGAGGAGATTACCGCCATTATCGGCGACTATGACGCCCTGCTGGTGCGCAGCCAGACCAAAGTAACCGCCGGGATTATAGCGGCGGGAAAGAAGCTGCAGGTCATCGGGCGGGCGGGCGTCGGGGTGGACAATATAGACCTTAATGCCGCCACCCAGTGCGGCATTATCGTTGTCAACGCCCCCACCGGCAACACTATCTCGGCGGCGGAGCACACTATCGCCCTGATGCTGGCTCTCGCCCGCCACATCCCCAGAGCCAACGCCTCGCTCAAGGCGGGACAGTGGAAACGCAGCGAGTTCATGGGTACCGAGATAAGGGGCAAGACGCTGGGAATCATCGGACTCGGAAACGTGGGTACGGGGGTAGCCCGCCGCGCCCGTGGTCTGGAGATGAACCTCCTCGGCTTTGACCCGTTTGTCTCCGCTGACTACGCCCGCAACCTCCAGGTCCAGCTTGTCCCACTGGAGCAGTTGCTCAGGGAATCGGACTTCATCACCCTCCATATTCCGATGACATCATCCACCAGGGGACTGATTAGCGCAAGAGAACTGGCTCTAGTCAAGCCCACGGTGCGCATCATCAATACCGCCCGCGGCGGGCTAGTTGACGAGGAGGCGCTGGCGGCGGCGGTAAATGAGAAACGGGTTGCCGGCGCAGCCATTGACGTCTTCGCCACCGAGCCGACCACCCAGAGCGTCCTCTTCGGGTATGATAATATTATCGTTACCCCACACCTCGGCGCCTCCACTGCCGAGGCTCAGGAGGCTGCCACCAGGGACGTAGCCGAGCAGATAGCCGAAATTTTCAGCGGCAAGCCGGCGAGGTATGCGGTTAACGCCCCGTTCATACCGGCGGAGACCGTCTCGGTGCTGGCGCCGTTCATGCAGGTAGCGAACACGGTGGGCAGGCTCGTCAGCCAGCTAGCCGAAGGGCAGATGAGCGCCATTCAGATAAAGTATGACGGCGAGATTGCCAACTACGATACCAACGCCCTCAAGGCATCCGTCCTCGGCGGGCTGCTTGAGGAAGTAAGCGAGGAGCGGGTAAACCTGGTCAACGCCAATGTCATCGCCGCGCAGCGCGGGCTGACCGTAGTGGAGCAGAAGAGCGCTGCCTGCGAGAACTACGCCAGCTTGATTACGGTTGAAGTTACCACCAGCGCCGGCGTGACGGCGGCTGCCGGCACCATGATGCGCGGCGAAACGCACATCGTCCGGGTCAACAGCTACTGGATTGATATCGTGCCCACCGGGCGCTATTTCCTGTTCAGCGACCACCGCGACCGCCCGGGGCTTATCGGCTCCGTCGGCAAGATAACCGGCGACGCCGATATCAATATCAGCGCCATGCACCTCTCCCGACTCAAGCCGCGGGGGCAGGCGCTCATGATACTGGCTCTGGACGAGCCGCTGCCGGAGAAATACCAGAAACAGATACTGGCTCTACCCGATGTCTACTCGGCAAAGCTGGTGAAGCTCTAAGATGTCAACAGACACTGAGCTAGTTCAGATAGATTAGTGACACTTATAATAGTGTCATGCATATCATAA
>CAYUBP010000179.1:0-3182 GCA_964443115.1 uncultured Dehalococcoidales bacterium
CGGTGATCTATGGTCATGGGCACATTGGCTGGTGACGGATCTGGACTGTCCTGTTCAAAGGTGCTGACTCAGCTAAGGCTGCCGCGGAGCACCTACTACTGCTGGCTGAAAAGGCTTGGCGAGGGCCGTCTTAAGGACAGGAATGGCGGCATCCAGGGTGCCGGTAAAGACAACCCTGGGCTCTCCGGCAACAGACCTGGGGTTGAGGCAGTTCCATGTCCGGTCGGTCTGGGCGACGGTGGCTTTAGCGGTCAGTGCTATTATCAGGACCAGAGCGATACTGGTGGTAATTGCGATAAATCTTCTCTTATTCACTCTACTCACAGGTGCGCTAATTTGGGGGTAAGGTCAATTCGTCCGAAAATTTTGCCCGGTATCAGCCCTCTTACTTGTCTGCTGGCTGCTTCACCGTTATGACTGTAGTTGGTGCCTTGCTGGGCGCATGCACGATATTGATAAATTTGATAAAATAAGTTTGGGGATACTCCACAAGGCCGGGTAATAGCAATGCGGCCATCAAGCTAAATCAGATTGAGACCAGACGCTACGATTTAGAATTGCGGGAGGGGGTAATTATTGAGTTGACGGGTCAGAATATTATTGGTCAAGATTCTAGTGGGAACCAGCCGGGTAACGATTGGCATTGGCAAATAAGGCATGTCGTTAAGGATATTGCTACCGTAGAGCGGCTTCTCGGCATCAATTTCGGCAAGGAAAGAAGACAGCAGCTTGAACAAACACTGGAAAAGTTTCCCATGCGTATTACCCCTTATTATCTTTCATTGATAGATGTCAACGATTTTGAGAACGACCCCATATTCCGGCAAAGTGTTCCTTCTATTCATGAACTGAAGGTGGGTGAGCATGATATTACTGACCCGCTTGAGGAAGACAGAGACAGCCCGGCGGCGTGTATTACTCACCGCTATCCTGACAGGGTACTTTTTAATGTCTCTAATGTATGCGCCATGTATTGTCGCCATTGCACACGCAAGAGAAAAGTGGGCGACGTAGACCAGTCCTTGACCAGGGATGACCTTAAGGAAGGCATAGATTACATCAAGAGGACGCTGGCGGTACGCGATGTCCTTCTTTCAGGAGGCGACCCCTTCTTATTATCTGATGACCTGATAGACTGGATTCTCCATGAGATCAGGAGGATTCCGCATGTTGAGGTGATTCGTATAGGCACACGCACTCCGGTTGTGCTGCCTCAGCGTATTACTGGAGACCTGATAGAGGTCCTCAAGAAGTACCAGCCATTATGGATAAATACTCATTTCAATCACCCTCGTGAGATTACAAACAAATCGGCTCATGCGCTGGCTATGCTGGCTGATGCCGGTATACCGTTAGGTAATCAGACTGTGTTGCTTGCGGGTGTGAATGACTGCCCTCGTATTATTAAGTCCCTGTGCCATAAACTCGTCATGAACCGGGTGCGTCCCTATTATCTATTTCAGTGTGATCTTTCCGAAGGGCTCAGCCACTTCCGGACATCGGTAAGCAAGGGCGTGGAGATAATGGAGAACCTGATAGGCCATACCAGTGGTTTTGCAGTTCCTTCCTATGTTATCGATGCCCCCGGTGGGAGCGGCAAGATACGCGTCATGCCTGAATATCTTATTTCCATGGCGCCCCAGAAGGTCGTACTGAGAAACTATGAAGGGATGATTACCACTTATCATGAACCCCCGGACTACCACACCCAAATATGTGATGATAATTGCTCCAGATGCCAGCTTAACCTTGACCTTGAAGGCGCCAGTGAGGAAAAGGTCATCGGCGTCGCGCGGCTCCTCGCCGACTACGATGCAGTTAATACCCTGGTTCCGGAAAATACTGAGCGGCTGGAACGGCGGCGGCAGGAATACGACCAGATTACTCATATCGGCAATTCCCTTGTCCAGCATGGCAAGATTAACGATAGGATATATCTGATGGACCTGGATGCTGCCGATGCCTCTAGTATGCCGGAGACTCTGAATAAGATTGCGTCTCAGGAAAATTATGGGAAAATACAGGTCAAAGTCCCGGAAAGGTTTCAGGCTATCTTTGCCGACAATGGGTACGAAACGGAAGCCACCGTACCCAAGTTGTACGATGGCAAGGAGACCGGATACTTCTTAAGCAGATTCCTGGATGAGAAGAGAGCCGTTAAGTACAATGCTAGCCTGGTAGCCGACGTGTTGAAGAAAGCGCAGGCAAAGGAAGCCGCCT
Source organism: uncultured Dehalococcoidales bacterium (assembly GCA_964443115.1). Lineage (GTDB taxonomy): Bacteria > Chloroflexota > Dehalococcoidia > Dehalococcoidales > W111 > CAYUBP01. Next base: position 2,221 of record CAYUBP010000179.1, read on the forward strand.
CTAACGGGCAGGACGACGAAGGACTTTATTCCATCCGGCCCTGCACGGCTGAAGACGCTGTTAACATGGCGGTGCTTTACAAAGATGTATTCCTGACTTATCCATTTCCTATTGATAAACCGGAATATATTATCAGCACCATGAAAAACAACATCAGCTATTTTGGTGCCTGGTTTGAAGATAAACTGATTGCGCTTTCTTCGGCGGAACAGTACCCTGAACACCGCTACGTTGAAATGACGGACTTTGCCACGCTTCCCTCTCACCAGGGGAAGGGGATTGCCTCGATGCTGCTCAGCGTCATGGAGCAGGCAATGCGTGAAAAAGGCTTCATCACGAGTTATACTTCCGCACGAGCGTCATCCTACGGAATAAACGGCGTCTTTTCCAAAATGGGCTACAAATTTGCCGGAACGCTGCTCAACAACACCTGCATCAGCGGACATATTGAACACATGAATATCTGGTATAAGCAGCTGTAAACAAAAGCGGTTTGTAGCGAGATTACCAGTAACCTCGTTTTCCTCCAGGTTCAGGGAAACCTGGCAAAATGTCTTGTACCTGCCCATGGGCAGGTACAAGACTATCCTGTCCAGAGCCCCCCTTTCACAGTTCTAAACAGCAGTACGAAAGTATAAACACAGGGGTACCGATGGCGTATTTACCTGCTGCTAGTGCATACGGTAGAGTATACTCGGGTAGTGTTGGAAGTGAGTAAATATATCTCGGAGGTTGGTCTATATGCCTCTGGCTGTGGACGGTCAAATATACTACAGAACTGCTGAAGCCTGCCAGGAAGCCGGCATCAGCAAAAACACCTTTCTTAGATGGGTCAGGGAAGGGGTGTTCCCCGACGTACAGTACAGGGACAGGCGAGGGTGGAGGTTGTTCAGTGAACCCGAAGTAGACAGGTTGAAGAAGGAGGTACACCGGGTCAACATAACAGGCTAGCTCGGAGACGG
>CAYUBP010000180.1:0-3135 GCA_964443115.1 uncultured Dehalococcoidales bacterium
GGCCGGCGTACCACTGCTTATCTGCATCAGTACTGGGGATAACCGGCATTGACCCCGGCTACTTAATAAAGCTCTGGCCATTGTTCTGGATGATTCTTTTTGTGTTAATCATCTACACGACAGGCAGGTCCCTGGCGCTGGCACCAAACTATTGCTTCCTGATGGGATTTGTAGCCCTGGTATCCTGGACCAAGATGTATCATTACAGCCCCAACACGCTGGGTATGATATTGTATCTATTTCTTTTCATGCTGCTGCTGGCACCGCGGAAAAATGTTGCTGAGACCGTTATGGTTATAATTACATTTGCTGTCCTGGTAATTACTCATGGTCTGGCTGCCTTGGCGGTGCTCCCCGCCCTGGTCTTCCTGTCTATCTATCGCAAAGAGAGCCGCTTTGCTACCGTCTTTGTTGTCATGTTTGGCGCCTGGTACCTTTACCAAGCCTCTGCTGCCATGGAGGCTGGCATCCAGCAGTTCTGGAGCTATCCCCTGGCACAGCTTCTTCAGCAGGCGCAGACAGAAGGCTATGAAGTAGCCTCCGCCACTGCCCGGGCGGTGGCTCGCTACTCACAGCTTGCCCGCCTGGCCCTGTACATTCCCTATGTCGCTGCCAGCGTTATCCTGCTGCTCGGCGGCTGGACCGGCGGCGAGCGCCGGCGACAGGTTATATCCGTACTCTGCTGGCTGGGTGGTGTATCGCTGGTGGTCTTTCTAGGCTACGGCGAGGAGCTATACCGGGCATATCTCTTTGCCGTTGTCCCCGCGGCGGCGGTTATAGCCTTATCCGTCCCCCGGAGGGTGTTGCTTGTCCCCCTGATGTGCCTCATGGTAGCCCTGTTTCCCCTCGCCAACCATGCTGCCGAAGCCTCGTGGGGGCAGGTGCTGACCACCGAGCTGAGAGGGGCGGAGTTTATCGCCACCAGGACTCCTGAGTCATCCCATACCTACTACTACGGGCTGGGCTTTGGCTTGATGCGGTATTTCAATCCAGATATTAAGGCGCAGGTCTTGGGCCCGAAGTATGCTTCAGCCCGGTCGCCGGAGGAGGTTGACCCTTCGGTCCTTGACGGGCTGGACTTTGTTATCATCAGCCGGCAGGGGACGGATGCGGTGCTGTTCAGCTGGGGTATTGACCCTTATGCCGCCTGGCTGGAGACTGAAGCTGGCAGGGAGGCTGACCTTGTCTATGACAACGGGCAGTTCCGGGTCTACCGGAACTGAGTTGCCGGTTTCGGTGATTATTATTAGTCGGGACGCCGGGGCAACAATCGGGGAGTGCCTGGCCTCGGTTGAGAGTAACCACCCGGCGGAGATTATCATCATTGATGGCGGCTCCACCGATGGCACGGTAGCCATTGGCCGGCGGTTCACCGGCTGGATTTATTCCGACGGCGGGCGGGGGAAAGCCTTCGCCCGGCAGCTTGGCGCCGAGGTGGCGACCCACCCGTATATTGCCTATGTTGACGCTGATGTTACCCTTGAGGATAATACCCTGGCGACAATGCTGGCTGAGCTTTGCGGCTCGGACTGTGCGGCTGTAAGTGCGCGGCAGGAGCTCGGAGCAGGCTGCTGCAACTACTGGGGGCGGGCTTCACGGGAGCACGCCAAGTATGGCCTGCGCCGCCGGGGTGGTGAGTACCTGGGGACGATGGCGTGCCTGCTGCGCCGGGAGACAGTATTAAAGCACGGGTTTGACCCGGACGCCGGCGGGCGGGACGACATAGTGCTGGAGTCAAGGCTCAGGGCTCATGGGTGCCGGCTCGGCGTTTCTTCGGCTATCGCCTATCACCATCACCGGATGGATTTTACCGGCTTTGTCAGGTACCGGTTCTTCCTGGGGCGGCTGGCCCCGGGTTATCTGCGGGAATACGGGTGGCGGGAGCTCAGGTTCTGGCCGCCGCTGGTCATGCTCTACTGGCTTGGCTTCTGCCTCGCCGGGGGCAAGTTCTGGCTCATTCCCTACTTTGTCGTCAATGGTGTGGCTCAGACCGCCGGAGCCGTCAGGGGCTTATTTGATAATGACCGGAAATGAAGCAGTGAAAGTCTGGAAGGTGAAAATGAAAGCAAGACTAAAAGAGTGCCTGTTTATGATGTTCAAAACGGCTGTCAGACCTCTTATGGGGAGGAGGCTGGGTCTCCGGATTCCGCTTGCCAATAGAGTCTTCTACTTTATGTACCGGAATCTCGGCAGGCGGGAGAATATCCGTGTGGAGGCGGAAGGAGTAACCATGAGCCTTGACCCCAGGTCAACCCTGACCCGTACCCTCGTGCTGAAGAACTCCTATGAAGAAGGAACTACAGGGCTTATTAAGAGCCTGGTAAAGCCAGGGATGATTGTAATGGACGTCGGCGCTAACATCGGCTACTACTCTCTTATCATGGCAGGGTTGGTAGGTGAAGGCGGGAAGGTATTTGCCTTTGAGCCGGCACCGGATACCTTCAGTTTCCTCACGGAAAACATAGGCATTAATTCCGCTTACAACGTTATTCCTTTGCGGATGGCAGCCTCAGACTTTTCCGGGACAGCGCGGCTCTACCTGGCAAAAGACCCGTGCGGTCACAGGCTACTGGAAGCAGCGGGGCAGGACGCTCTCCCGGTAGAGGTCACAACCGTAGACGAGGTTCTTGGCAGCGCCGGGCGCTTGCTTGACCTGATAAAGATAGACGTGGAGGGCGCGGAAATGAGCGTCATCCGGGGTATGAAGAAGACTATCCAGAAGAGCGAAAACTTAAGAGTGATTATGGAGTTCTGCCCGGCTCATCTGCGGCAGAACGGCGTGGAGCCGGCGGCATTACTGGAGTGCCTCGGCGATTACGGTTTTACCCTCCACATTATCAGTGAGAGAGACCGGACAACGAAGCCGGCAGATATCCGGACTATCATGGAGCAGGCGCGCAGGGAGGAACTTTTCAATATTTACTGCGCAAGGATAAACAGGTCTTCTTAGGATGAGAGTAGTCCATGTAGCCACGGGAGGAATACCGGTGCCTCCCGCGGGCGCCGCCAGCGTTGAGGAAGACATTTTTCGTCTTGCCGGGTGCCTTAACCGGCTGGGCTGCCGGGCGGAGATTATTGACATAAGGGCGGATATACCCCGGAGGCGGGGCTCGGGCATAACCTTCCACGAGGTCT
>CAYUBP010000181.1:0-3117 GCA_964443115.1 uncultured Dehalococcoidales bacterium
CTGGAGTTCAGACGTGTGCTCTTCCGATCTATCGTCTGCAGCCGGTGCACTATCTCCCGCGCCATCCCCTCCATCTTAAGCCCCGGCGGTATTTGAGTCGGTACGGCTAGAGAATACCCTCCCTCCGAGCAGGTCACGTAGTCCTCTCCTAGCTTACCCGTATCATCAACGGCTTGCAGGTCTTTTATGTTAAGCTCTTCCAGTACCTGGGGCTTTATTCTCTCCAGGCTCGCTTTCTCCCGGACGCCTGTCAGGCTGACCAGAGCCACCGCCAGCGGCTGTCTCACCTTAATCCCCGCCTGGCTCCGCGCTGCCCGTCCCAGGCTTGACAGCCTCATCGCCAGCCGGATGTCCTCAGACAGCTGCCGGTCAATCTTACCCTCATCCGCTACCGGGAAATCAGCCATATGCACGCTCTCCGGGGCTCCGGGAAATGCCGGACGAACGAGATTCCGATACAGCTCCTCAGCCACGAACGGGGTAAACGGCGCCATCAGCTTTGACAGCGTTACCAGGCATTCGTAGAGGGTATTATACGCCGAGATTTTATCGGCATCGTTTTCGCTCCTCCAGAAGCGCCGCCGGCTCCGGCGCACGTACCAGTTGGACAGGCTGTCAACAAAGCCCTCTATCTTCCTGCCAGCGCCGGTCGGGTCATACCCGTCCAGCGCCGCATCAACATCGGCGACAAGCTGGTTAAGCTCGGAGAGAATCCACCGGTCAAGCTCTGACGGCTCCGGTGAAATCCTTTCACCAGGGTTATAATGGTCAATATTGGCATAGGTGACGAAGAAGGAGTAGACATTCCACAGCGTCAGCAGGAAGCGGCGGACGACCTCAGCCACCATGTCCTCGGCGAAACGGCGCACGTTTCCCGGCGGCGAGGCGGTAAAGAAATACCAGCGCAGGGCATCAGCACCATATTTATTAATTATCGTCCACGGCTCGACCACGTTCCGCCGCGCCTTGCTCATCTTCTCCCCCCTGGCATCAAGAATGTGCCCCAGGCAGATAACGTTCTTGAAGCAGGGGCGGCCAAACAGTAGGGTGGACAGGGCGTGCAGGCTGTAGAACCAGCCGCGGGTCTGGTCAACCGCCTCGCAGATATAGTCCGCCTGTTTCAGCTTCCGGTCAAACAGCTCCCGGTTCTCAAAGGGGTAATGGAGCTGGGCAAAAGGCATCGCCCCGGAATCAAACCAGCAGTCTATCACCTCCGGCACCCGCTTCATCTTTCCCCCGCACTTCTGGCAGCTAAAGCTCACTTCATCAACAAAGGGACGGTGCAGGTCCAATGGCTGCTTGAACCCGGAAAAACCAGCCTTGCTTTCCAGCTCACTAACGCCGCCGACGCAATCGCAATTGCCGCAGGACTCGCACCGCCACACCGGCAGCGGCGTCCCCCAGTAGCGCTCGCGGGAGAATGCCCAGTCAACGTTGTTTTCCAGCCAGTCGCCGAACCGCCCGTACTTGATGTGCTCCGGGTACCAGTTTATATCCCTGTTGCCGGCAATAAGCTCATCTTTGACGGCGGTTGTCCTGATATACCAGGTCTGCTTGGCGTAGTAGAGGAGCGGGGTATTACAGCGCCAGCAGAAGGGATAGGTGTGGCGGATGGTCTCGGCGCGGAAGAGCAGCCCCCGTGAATGCAAATCAGCCAGGACATCCTTATCCGCGTCTTTAACAAACTTGCCGGAAAAGGGATAAGTCCCGGTAACTTTACCCCCCAGGTCTACCGTGTGGACAAAGTCCAGCCCCTGCTCAACGCCTGCCTGATAGTCAACCTCGCCGTACGCCGGTGCAATATGGACAATGCCAGTTCCATCCTCCATGGAGACGAAGTCACCGGCGATGACCCGGTAGGTCAGTTCGCTATCTGTTTCCTGTAGCTCCAATCCTGAATTAACACCAAACCGCCGTCGCTCCACCCCGTAGCTATGGGGATTGAACAGTGGCTCGTATCTCGTATCAACCAGCCCCCTACCCATTATCCTGTCCACTACTTTGCAGCCGTCCAGCCTCGCCGCCCCGAGGCGCGCTGCTGCCAGGATGATATACTCGTTCTCAACCTCAACTATTACATACTCGGCGTCAGCAGCCACTGCCAGCGCCGTATTCCCCGGAAGAGTCCATGGTGTCGTCGTCCATGCCAGCAAATAGACGGGCTTGCCAGACATACTGCCCGATTGGGCCTTAACAACCCTGAACTTTATGTAAACCGACGGGTCGGGGGTATCGTCCTGGTAACCCAAGGCAACCTCATGAGAGCTGAGGGAGGTGCCGCAGCGAGGGCAGTGGGGAGTAACTCTATAGCCCTGGTAGACAAACCCTTTGTCCCAGAGCTGCTTGATTGCCCACCAGACGCTCTCAATGTACTCGTTCTTCATGGTGACATAGGCATTTCCCAGGTCAACCCAGAATCCGATGCGTTCGGTTATCGCCTCCCAGTCCTTCAGATAGCGAAAGATGCTCTCGCGGCAGCGGGCATTGAACCTGTCAATACCGTATTCCTCAATCTGTGCCTTGCCGGAAAAGCCCAGCTCCTTCTCCACCTCCAGCTCCACCGGCAGCCCGTGGGTATCCCAGCCGGCAATCCGCGGCGCATAGTAGCCCTTCATCACCTTGTAGCGGGGGATAACATCCTTAAAGACGCGGGCAAGCACATGATGTATCCCCGGACTGCCGTTAGCGGTAGGCGGTCCCTCGTAGAGGGTAAAACGCTCCCCTCCCCGGCGAGCCTCCACGCTGCACTGGAAAAGGTTATTTTCCTGCCACAGCTTCAGGATATTCTCCTCAAGCTGGGGAAAGCTAACCCGGCTGGTTACTGGATTAAACATAGAGACCCTATCCCCTTTATCCCCTTCCCCTTATCAGGGGAAGGGAAAGATTTTTTATTAAGAGGGCTGTAGCCCCTCTTTGACACCACTATTAAAAAAGTCCCGTCCTCAAGGGACGGGACTGACCCGCGGTACCACCCCGGTTCCCCCGCCGGAGCGGGAGCACTCTTGCAGGGCACCAATATGCCCTCGTCGCTGATAACGGTTGACGGGACCGACCAAGCCTACTAGGAGATCGGAAGAGCGTCGTGTAGGGAAAGAGTGTAGGATAGGGTGTGGATGT
>CAYUBP010000182.1:0-3041 GCA_964443115.1 uncultured Dehalococcoidales bacterium
GTCCATTAGAGATAGTAAAGCTTTGCCCCGTTCCAAAGGGTGGGTCAATATAAATCAAGCGAATATGACCACGAACAGAGGAATCCGATAGCAGGTTCTGCAGAATCTCTAAGTTGTCGCCCTGATAGAGACGGTTGTGCCAAGACCCTTGGGCGTGAAGCAAAGCATCAAATGCGTACTGAACTTCATGAGTTTGCACTGTCGTCATGCTCACACCTCAGTACGTATTTGATATTGAGTATATCACAACGGGGGCTGCAAAATCCAGCGTCTGAACCATGGCACACAATATGACATTTCACACATACCAAGTTGTGAGCCCCACATGACCATGCTATAATTTTTAGTCATGAAAGTCTCCGAAATCGGCGAGTTCGGACTCATTGACCTCATCTCTGATACGGTCAACCGGCAGGCAGGTCCCCGCCGCGAGGTCATCATCGGCATCGGTGACGATGCCGCCGCCTGGCAGGGAGACAGCTCGGTTGAGATGGCTACCGTTGACTCGCTGGTGCAGGGCGTCCACTTCTTGCTGGAGAACACCTCCTGGGCAGACCTGGGGTGGAAGGCGCTCGCAGTCAGTCTCAGCGATATTGCGGCCATGGGCGGCATTCCTAAATATGCGCTGGTGGCGCTGTCCCTGCCCGGCAACACTGAAGTCGCCGATGTTATCTCCCTCTACCGGGGGATGATTGAGCTGGCGCAGCAGTCCAGGGTGACTATAGCCGGCGGCAATATCAGCAACGCCCCACTGGTCGTTATAACGGTGACCGTGCTGGGAAGTGCCGGTACGATGCTTACCCGCTCCGCCGCCAGGCCCGGCGAGCAGGCTGCCGTCACCGGCCATCTCGGGGCTGCCGCCGCCGGCATGCAGGTACTCGCCGGAAACATACAGCTTGATACCGGCGCAGCGGATTTACTGAAAAACGCTTTTCTCCGCCCCCGCCCCCGAATCGCCGAGGGACAATTGCTGGTAGACCACGGGGTACGGGCGGCGATAGACATCAGCGACGGGCTGCTCAGCGACCTCGCCCATGTCTGCCGGTCAAGCGGGGTCGGCAGCCGGATAGAAGCCGACGGCGTGCCCGTCCACCCGGCGGTTAAAGCAGGCTTTGGTGATAGAGCGCTGGAACTGGCGCTATCGGGCGGGGAGGACTACGAACTGCTGTTCACCGCAAGCCCCGGGGTCATTGAGCAGGTTAAGAAAGCCGCCTCCTGCCCGATTACCGTCATCGGCGAAATCACGGCGGATAATATCGGCGAGGTAGCGGTGGTGGACAGCCTCGGGAAACCGTTAAGCCTCAGCAAAAAGGGCTGGGAGCATTTCTCTTCAGGATGAGTTAGTATGAAAGCCGAAGCTAATCTGAGGCTAAGGAGTAGGAGGAGATGATTTCAAACATCGAGAAATACAGAAAAGACTTAGAGCTACTCATCTCCGCCGGTGGACAGTTGTTGAATTCAATGAACCATGAGTGTTTCCCGAAGGAATTCGATGATGCACTTGCGAAAACCCTCAAGGATAAGAGTGAAGTTCAAGATTTCAAAAAGAAGCTCCCTTCCTTCAAAGACAAATACCAGTCTTGGTATTCCGAGTCTTTGGTAGTGATTAAACTCTTATTGCCGGACCGAGTAGCCGATTTTGTGAAATTATATGAGAAACCGAAAGGGAGAAAAAATATTACCTACGAGAATTACGTAATCGAAGATTACCTCAAGGGTCTGCGCACTACCCGTGGTGCACTGGAAATAGAAGTTGTCTCTCCAAAAGCAGCAATACCGCAATTCCAACAGCAACTGAGTATCTTAGAGTCTACGCAAAGGAGATTCGAGAGTTCACTATTTAATATTAAACAGCTACTCCAAGCTGACTTCTTTGATTCTGAATTAGAGGCTGCAAAAGAACTTAATAAAAAAGGGTTCACCCGTGGTGCTGGTGCGATGGCAGGAGTTGTGCTGGAATCGCACCTAATTCAAGTATGTGAAAACCACAACATTAAAATTACTAAGATAAACCCGAAAATCAATGACCTGAATGAGTTGTTGAAAACTAACGACATTATTGAAGTGCCTACCTGGCGATTCATTCAACATCTGGCAGATTTGAGGAATAAATGCGACCACAAAAAGGAGACTGATCCAACACCAGAAGAGATTGCAGAGCTAATCGATGGGGTTTCAAAAATTAGCAGATCTGTCTTCTAATCGCCACGAAATTCAACAGGGTGTCTTAACAGGGGCAAAGCCCCTATTCTAAATATTCTCTCACCTTCCCTTGATAAGGGGAAGGGAATTAAGGGGACAGGGTTGGTAAATACTATAGAGCTAACCAGCCACAGCCCGGAGGAGACCCGGCGGCTGGGCGTAGCTATCGGCAAGCTCGCCTCCGCCGGCGATGTCTACCTGCTGGTCGGCGACCTGGGAAGCGGAAAGACTTGCCTGGCTCAGGGTATAGCCTGGGGGATGGGTATCCAGGAGTATGCCGCCAGCCCTTCTTTTGTGCTGGTCAGGGAACTCCACGGGCGGCTGCCAATGTACCATATTGACCTTTACCGCCTTGATAACATAGAGGAAATCTCCGAGTTGGGGCTGGACGACTACCTCTACGGCAACGGCGTCTGCGTCGTGGAGTGGGCAGAAAAGGGGCTAAGCCTGCTGCCTGTAGAGCACCTGCTTGTCCGGATAAGCTACCTCTCCGATACCGGGCGACGCCTGAGACTGACGCCGGGCAGCAGGCGTTATCTTGACATGCTAGCCCGACTAAAAGACGAGCGGGAAAGAGGCTAATGCAACTGGCGCTGGACACCTCAACCGATATCGCCAGTGTTGCTCTGGTCAACGATAGCGGAGTGCTGGCGGAGCTTACATGGCACTGCGGGCAGAACCACACCACCCAGCTCCTGCCCGGTATCAGCTACCTGCTGGGCAAAACGAGCATAAAGTCTATTAGCGCTGTCTTTGTGGCTAAAGGGCCCGGGAGCTACAACGGGCTGCGGGCCGGCGTCGGCACCGCCAAGGGGCTGGCATTCAGCCTCAGGGTGCCG
>CAYUBP010000183.1:0-3036 GCA_964443115.1 uncultured Dehalococcoidales bacterium
GGAAAATGATGCCGGAGAACAAGTGTCTCCTGGAGACTATCAGATCATAATACCGAACATCCCCCTCGGGGAAGGCAAGGGCGTGGTCAGCCTTGTCGAGTCCCCCATATTGACCATCTCGGATAGTCCCTAGTCGGGATAACTCATAAGTCGGTTGGGCCTACACGTTTAATCCTGCGTTAAAAACAGCCGACTGTTTAGAATATGCACGTAAAGACGTTCGTTGCATCTGTGTTTGTTGGCTGGCCGCCGACCCGATAAATATCCGGTATTGAAACTCCCTTGTAATACTCTTTTTGTTTCTCCGTATATATGGTTAGGAACGAAAATGAAAGACAAAATCCTGGTAGCCATCGCAATGTTAATCGCCCTGCTCTCCGCTATAGCCTGCGCCGCCGCCAGCGCAGCACCGGCAGACAAACCCGACCAAGGCGGGAAAGAAATTGCCGTCACCAACCCAGATGAATTTGCCCAGAACCAACACATACAGAAAGAGGTGGAAATCGACAAGGGAAAGACTCTGGTAGTCACGCTCTTTTCCAATGGAACTACGGGTTTCAGCTGGGATGAAAATGCCCGGATAGCGGATACTGGCATTATTCAGCAGCGGGAGCATCAATATCTGGCCGCAGAAACCAACATCGTCGGCGCTCCCGGTGCGGAACAATGGACCTTCGAGGCAGTAAATGCCGGCACGACCACTATACACCTTGAGTACAGCCAGCCGTGGGAAGGTGGTGAGAAAGGCTTGTGGACGTTTGATCTGACCGTGATTGTGAAATAGAAAAACAGTTCATAGATAAATTGGTAGATAAGAAAAGCAAGCCCCGGGCATATGCCCGGGGCTTATCTTGTTCCGCTCCCTACTGAAATTACGGCTGAGGGTAATATTTTACTAGTTCGTGCCCCGCCGAAGGGCAGGTACTTGATGCTGCTGATGAGGTCGCCGTCATCCTCCGACATCACGGAGGTGCCGGTGAGGTGGTCCTGATGGATGTAGCTCCCGTAGAACGAGGTTTGCGGCGGCTTGGGCTTGAGCATGAATACCTCCCTAAGTATGCTTTGCCCTTATTTTATGCTAAATAGAATACGATTGCGAGATGTGTGACTACTCCAAGAAACGGAAGGTGGTTATGAGGTGTTCAAAGCCTTCCTTGAGATTCACATAGTGTTCAGCATCCACTAGTAGGCTTAGAGCATAGATGCGGCCGTTGTGGTCTACCGCAAGGTCATGGGCGACCACAAGGGGCTGGACGAAGAGGACGGACGGTGGCTGATAGTCAAGGCCGTTTATGCCTCTGAGCTTGAAGGAGCAGATTGCCTCTTCTCCCCGGCTTAGTCCAATCTGAGCCTCACCACGGCTGATGATCTGAAAATCGGGATATGTGGATTCTGCGGCTAATACGTGCTCTATCCACTCGTTTGCTCCTGTGAAGTCACCCCCGTTGACCGTTGTGAGTTTCGAACGGATATATAAATCTGAGTAATCATCTGGAAGGAAGGCGGCCCACCTCTCAGTTTTGTCGGCGCTAGTCAAACCTGACTCTACTCTCCGCCATGTCTCGGGGTATTCAAAACTGGTGCGGAAGCCATCCACTTTTCCAGTGAAGAGTTTGTACCCTGGCGTATCGGCCGCGGGGTCGTCTGCGTACGTAATCCTTGGCCCACATGAAGCGAATAAAGTCACCACCACTAGCAGCAATGATAGAGCAACCGATATCGATAGGAGCCGCCTGCCAAACATTATTTGCCCTCCTAACTGCACAGAAGCGAACTACCATGGGGAATTAGGGGTAAAATGAGTTATTATTAACGCTTTAACCCACCAAGGTAATACTGCCCAACCTTGATTACCCGCTGCCCACAAATCCCCTAACCCTGGTGAAGCTGGAAACAGCGGTAAGGCGTCATAAAATGCGGGATGGCGTCCCTGAGTCAGCGCCTTTTTAGCGTCCTCCAAGTCAGTTTGGGCATAGGCGTTAAGTGTGCGCCCAAAATAGCTGCGATGACCGCCAAAAAGTTGGTCTGCCACCGAATCCGCATGTTGGTAGGCTAATAACTCCTCTTGGATACTATCGGAGAGGAGTGTGTCATTAGCATGGCATAACTCATGTGCTAGGAGCCAAGTTGCCGTTTCTGGGTCTGACGCATAACCAGACCCAATCGTTATGTTATAGTCGATGCTATCACCTGCACTCCAAGCAGCGTCCCAAATAGCCTCGGCCCATAAGAAGCCAGCAGGAGTAGTTTCACCTCCTGCGTACGGATCGTTTGTGTCGCCCCAGCTAATTGTGATAGTTCTGTAGCTAGACAGCGATAGGGGCAGTGTGTGCTCCCAGTCGACACTTCCAAGTCTCTGCCATGCAAACCAAAGCTGTAAGTCGTCCCATGAGAGACAGAAGTAAACCTGGGATGGACCCATGAATAGCAGATCTATTACATCGTAGCCCCCGATGTAAACAGTGTTCCCGCTCGGGTCTGCGTACTTCAACGGGTTATTCAGACAGTAGCTATACCTGTTAAGGCTCTGCGGGTTCGCTGGACTCGGTACTATCGTATCCGCGCTGATAAACCTGCCAATAGTGGGGTCATAGTACCTTGCCCCGTAGTAGTAAAGGCCGGGTTCATCAAGCCTCTGGCCGGTGAAGAGAATATCGGTGGGGTAAGGGGGACTATTTCGGCACTCTCCGAAGGGGTAGTATTTAATGCTGCTTATGAGGTCGCCGTCATCCTCCGACATCACCGAGGTGCCGGTGAGGTGGTCCTGATGGATGTAGCGCAGGGTTGTGCCTTCTCGGCTAGCCACGAGCCTGCCTCCGAGGTAATAGTAGGTGGTTACTACCTCCGTGTCAAGATTTATCTCGTAGTAACGGTTGACGTAGAGGATTTGATTGGTGCCGTCGTCCTTGATGACCCGGTTGCCGTCGCCGTCATAGACGAAGGTGGTGGTGTTTTCGCCGTCAGTGATGGAGATTGGTCTATTCTCATCGTCCCAGGTGATGGTCTGCCCGTCCCTGTCCGTCATGTTGCCGTTAT
>CAYUBP010000184.1:0-2333 GCA_964443115.1 uncultured Dehalococcoidales bacterium
AGCGGCAATCATGCCCTGGGGAAACTAAACATGGGCGGTAGCGGCCTCGAACCACTGACCTCTGCGATGTCAACGCAGTGCTCTAACCAACTGAGCTAACCGCCCGCGGATAATGAAATTCTACTAGATGATTGCCCTACCGTCAAGCTACCCGCCTCTTCCGCCGGTTATCAATGTAGCTGACAGCAAACAGGAGCAAGCCGCTAATCAGCAGAGCGCCCAGGTCAAGATAGTTTATGTTAAATAGTTTGCTGACCAGACCCGCCGCCCCGCCACCGATAATCGCGGCTAATGCCCCCGCCGGAGTAACCTTCAGCTTATCCTTATAAAAGCCGGCAAGCACCGGCAGGATAACGCCGGCGGTATAGACCGTATAGGCGAAGAGGAGGGCATTTATCACCCCCTGCAGAAGCAGCGCCAGCAAGAGGGAAACCAAGCCCAGGATAACTATCCCCCACCGGGAAAGAGACATGGTCTTCTCCGGGCTAAGAGAGGGCTTGAACCGCCCGACTATATCCACAGTCAGGATAGTACTGGTGGTCAGCAGGGTGGTATCCGCCGAGGACATGACCGCCCCCAGTAAAGCCGCCAGCACCACGCCTCCCAGTAAAGGCGGGAAGACCTCACTTATTACCGTGGGGAAAGCCTGCTCCGGCAAAATCCCGGGAAACAGGGCGGATGCCCCCATACCAATAAGGGTGATGCCAAAGGCGAACGGGATAATGAGCACAGCAGCCCACAATGCCGACCTTCTTGCCGTCTTCACGTCCCGGGCGCAGAACAGGCGGGAGTACATATCAGGCCCCACCACGTAGGTCAAGCCGACCAGCAGCAGCCACTTGACCAGGTCATACCAGTCAAAGCCAGCACTTATTGGAAAGGCAAGCTTGTCCGGCGAAAGAGCCTCCCCCAGACCGCTGAAACCACCCACCCGTGTCATGAGCACCGCCAGACCAGCAAAGATACCTACAAAAATTATGCCCGCCTGCACAATGTCAGTCCTGATAACCGCATACTGACCGGCCAGTGCCGTATACGAGATAAAAACTACGGTAAAAATCAGCATCCACAGAGTCGTATCGCCGGCCCCAAGCACACTCATTATCTTGCCCGCGGCTATAATCTGGCCGGCAACGACCCCCAGCCAGGCAATCACGATGAGTATTGAAGACGCCAGCGAAATCCGGCTGTCATACTGCTTTCCCGCCAGCTCAGGCAGGGTATACAGACTGAAATTCCTTACTTTCTTAGCCAGAAAAAGCCCCAGGACTATGAGCCCGATGCTGCCCACCAGCAACCACCACGCGCCGGTTAAACCTTGGGTAAAGCCCATCCCTGCCATACCCACCGTGGCTGAGCCGCCGATAATAGTCGCCAGCAGCGAGCCGGTAATGAATAGCGATGACTGCTTCCGGTCAGCCACAAAAAAACCGCTGGCGCTCCTCCCCCGCCGCCAGCTCAGCACCCCGACTATGACCATGGTTGCCAGATAAAGGATAACAACTATCAACTCCAGCATTCCAAACTCCTTTAATGACACAGCAAGTCAGAGGTTAAGACCCTACGGACCGGCTCAGGCAGAGGCAAATGTACTACCTTGTGGGCTTCTCATTGCCAATAATGGCAATCTCTATTTCCTTGCCGCACTTGGGACAGGTCAGGTAAAACGTTACCGGCTGCACCGTCACCCGCTCGGCGATAGCGGTGACCATGGAGTCAATATTATCTAAACGCTGGTCTAACATATCCAGACGCCTCTTGAGCCGGGCAATATCCTGCGCCTGTTCATCGGCGACGGTACCGGGTTTCTTCTCTGCCGCCACTTTTACCTCCCGGAAACTAGGCTAATTATATATCCTGAATGGCAGCATGTAAAGGTATTGAATTGCAAAATTTCGTAGCGTATACTAGTACCAAAGCCAGCCACGGGTATACAGGAGGTGTAAAATGCCAGAGGAGCTAATCGGCACGGTGATTGACTTCTTTGCCCGACCCGTAGTTGCCGGGATTGACCTGACCGGCGCCCTGAAGGTCGGCGATAAGGTTCACATCAAGGGCCACACCACAGATATGGAATTCATCGTCAGCTCAATGCAGATTAACAACGTGAATGTCAAAGAGGCTAAAGCCGGGGACTCTATCGGGATTAAGGTCACCGACCGGGTCAGGAGAGGAGACAGCGTCTACAGGGTTGCCGGCTAACTATAGCCCCCGCCCATCAACGCACACACCTTCAGAAACACGGCCCCAGAACCCGTGCGTGTAGAGCCGTGCCCTTCTAGCTTATGCCCTTGAGCAGGTTAGCCATCTCTATACCGGCTACCGCCGCCTGG
>CAYUBP010000184.1:2343-3023 GCA_964443115.1 uncultured Dehalococcoidales bacterium
CTAAAGCCGGGGACTCTGTCGGGATTAAGGTCACCGACCGGGACAGGAGGGGCGATAGCGTCTACAGGGTTGCCGGCTAACTATAGCCCCCGCCCGTTAGCGCACAACCCCCGGAAACACGGCTCCAGAACCCGTATGTGCAGTCGTGCCCCCTTAGCTTATGCCCTTGAGCAGGTTAGCCATCTCTATACCGGCTACCGCCGCCTGGAAACCCTTATTGCCCATCTTGGTGCCGGCGCGCTCAATAGCCTCTTCCAGCGTGTCAGCGGTAATCACGCCAAATATGACCGGAAGCCCGGCTTCCATGCCTACCCTTGAGACATCACGGGTAATCTGGGAAGCGACATACTCAAAGTGAGGCGTCCCGCCCCTGATTACCGCCGCCAGGCAGATAATAGCGTTATACCTGCCGGTCTCAGCCAGCTTCTTGGCGGCAAGCGCCACCTCAAACGAGCCCGGAACCCAGGCAACATCTATATCCTCAGCGTTAACCCCGTGACGCAGCAAGGCGTCCTGCGCCCCTTCCGCCAGCCTCTTGGTAACAAAATCGTTAAACCGGGAGACAACCATCCCGAACTTCAGCCCCTTCCCCAGTAGCGCCCCTTCAAATGACCTGCTCATGCTTCCTCCTTATTTATCATCACCGGTATCAGCAATCTTGAGAAGGTGACCCAGCTTTT
>CAYUBP010000185.1:0-3016 GCA_964443115.1 uncultured Dehalococcoidales bacterium
GGGGTGGTGAGGCCTTTCGCCATGCTCGGCATGATAATAAAAGGGCACTTTTAGGGCAAAGCCCCTTACAAGGGAAGGGGGGATAGGTTGGGTTGCCAAGAAAGTTTTAGCTCACCACGAGGCTGTTAATCACAATATCAAAATACCGCCGGGCGTTGTCAAAGGCTGACGGGCTGGCGGTAAAATAGATATCAAAAACTACGTCTTCCATGGCGAACGAGACCAGCCGCATCCGGACG
The DNA here is from genome assembly GCA_964443115.1 of uncultured Dehalococcoidales bacterium. Lineage (GTDB taxonomy): Bacteria > Chloroflexota > Dehalococcoidia > Dehalococcoidales > W111 > CAYUBP01. The sequence goes on from CAYUBP010000185.1 coordinate 240, forward strand.
TCCCTTTCGTCAATGCCGGTGTTGAAAATGGTCTCGTAGCCGATTGCCCCCGCCACGCCCAGAGACCTCCCCGATATCGGCTCGCCCACCATCAGGCTAAGCGCCAGCTCATCGTGGTAGGTCTTCAGCGTTATGACGCCAGGTATTGCCCTGAGGTAGACCTTGACCGTAGTGTCTGTACCCGGCTCGCCATAGTAGACGATGGAGAAGGGGTCAAGCCGCTCCTCCCAGGTAGCCGGGTAGTCAAAGGAGATTCCATCGGTCTCAAAGTGCCTGGTGGCGATTTCTTCCCCGGCGCAGCCGGTTACCAGCAGGGCTGCGGCTATCAGGATTCCCGGGCAAGCCCGCAGGAATTTTTGGGTCATTTTTACACTCTGCCAGCTACGGCGCCTTTACTATGGTCTGCTCCCGCCCCGGGCCTACCGAGATGATGGTGACCGGAGAAGATGTATGCTCTTCCAGCCTGGCTATGTACTGGAGGGCTTCAGCCGGCAGTTGCTCGCGGTGCCGGATATGGCTGGTGGCGGTCTGCCACCCGGGCAGCTCTTCATAGACCGGCTGGCACCGCTCCAGGGCCGTCACGCTGGCAGGGAAATAGTCAATATTCCTGCCGTCCAGCCTGTAGCCCACGCATATCTTCAGGCGGGGCAGGGTATCAAGAACATCAAGGCGGGTGACGGCGACCTCGGTAAAGCCGTTAAGGCGGGCGCTGAAGCGGCTGGCGACGGCATCAAACCAGCCGCAGCGGCGCGGTCTGCCGGTGGTAGTGCCGTACTCATGGGCGCGCTCCCGGATAAGATTGCCGGTCTCATCCTTGAGCTCAGTGGGCATGGGGCCACCGCCCACCCGGGTGCAATAAGCCTTGAAGACGCCGACGATTCGGGTAATCCGGGTAGGGCTCACCCCCGCACCGAGGCAGGCGCCGGCAGCCAGCGGTGAAGAGGAGGTGGTATAGGGGTAGGTGCCAAAGTCCGGGTCAAGGAGCGCCCCCTGTGCCCCTTCCAGCATGACAAGCTCCCCGTGCCGGGTCGCCTCTTCAATAATCACCGTCGTTTCCCGGATATAAGGGGCAAGACGCTCGGCGTAGGCGCAATACTGCCGGTAGACCTCGTCCAGGGATAGCGGGCTGGCCCCGTAGACCCGGGTCAGGATGCTGTTCTTATACTCAAGGACAGAGCGGAGCCGCTCCAGCAGCGCCTCTTTGTCCAGCAGGTCGCCGGCTCTAATCCCCAGCCGGGCGGTCTTATCGGTAAAAGCGGGCCCAATTCCCTTGCCGGTGGTGCCGATTGCCTTCCCTCCCCGCGCCTCCTCCTCCAACCTGTCAAGCAGGAGGTGGTAAGGCATGACCAGGTGTGCCCGGTCGCTGATAAAGAGCCGGCTGGTGTCCACGTTGCGCTGGTTTAGCCCGTCTATCTCGCCGTTAAGCACCGCAGGGTTTATCACCACCCCGTTACCGATGATACAGATAGCCTTGGAGAAGATGCCGGAAGGAATAAGATGCAGCTTGAACTCACCGCCGGGGTTGACCACGGTATGACCGGCGTTGTCCCCCCCCGAGAAACGCACCACCACCGCCGCCTCCTGGGCTAACCGGTCAACTATCTTGCCCTTGCCCTCATCCCCCCACTGGCCACCGACAACAGCAACTACTGGCATTTCTTCTCCTCGTAATTTAGTCCGCCCTAGAATATAGCATAAACAGCGCCCAATAGACAAAGGGGCAAAAACAGCCTTCCCGCCGGTTCTCAGGCTGAGGTTTGTTGTTTCAAAATCTAGTTTCTATTGGCCCTATCCCCTTAATCCCCTTCCCCTTATCAAGGGGAAGGGGAGAAATAGAAAGAGGAGCAAGTGCTCCTCTTAAAAAGGCATCAGCTCAATCCCTTAAGGATATCTCTAAGTTTCTGATTTAATAGCCTGACATTTTCTTTGGACATAGGGCAATCCACTTCCATTACTTCCTCTTCAATTATCTCAGTTTTCCTGATTACTCTCCTTGTGATATTGAATCGTGCACCCATGCTCTCACGCTGCCTAGACTTTACAATCAAACTGATGATATTTACTAGGAGGATGCTCCCTGAAATTCCGATGGGCAAATATGTTACCAGTTCGGGGCCGCTTTCGTGGCACTCAAGAACGAGTTCAGTATCCTCGTCACGTATAAGCACATCTCCCTCGTCCTCCAAACGGCCATAACGCGATATTGCACTGTTCACCTCTCGCCACGTCTGAGGCCAACAATGAAAGCAGCAACAGCCTGCATTGGTCGGTTTGATCTTTAATGAAACATAATTCTCGCTGGTGCCGGGATTACTTAGCAGTGCTCGAGCCCTTCTTATGCTCGCCTCTAAATTATCCACAAGATACCTCCTATCCCAGTGTGTGTCCAAATCATATGCAAGCCATTTTGTTAAGTCAAATTTGCCGGGATCAATCTCGGCGTAGCTTTCCTTTCCCCTTTCATGATGATGGAGTGAAATTCATTTCAGAGGGGGCGTCAGCCCCCCTCTATTCATTATCCCCCTTCCCTGACAAGGGAAGGGGGTCAGGGGGATAGGTTCGCTACTTTTGCCAAAAGCAAAGGATGCTAATAAGCTACTTGGCTTTTGTCTGCTGCCAGATATGCACCAGGCGCTGCCCGGCAGTGATAAAGCTGAGCAAGGCTATTACCATAAGGGCAATGACAAGCTGGTTCAGCCAGAGACCGAGCACCAGCACAATAACCCGCTCCCCCCTGGTAAATAATCCCACCTGGCAGTCCACGCCGAGCGTCTCCG
>CAYUBP010000186.1:0-3003 GCA_964443115.1 uncultured Dehalococcoidales bacterium
TACACCCTATCCTACACTCTTTCCCTACACGACGCTCTTCCGATCTAGCCCTCTGGTACAGCTCGCCGCCGCACCGGTCACACTTACCCGCAACCCGGGGCGGGGAGTCCGTGGCATGGTACGGCGTCTGGCACTGGCGGCAAATCCAGCGCCCGCCCAGCCGTTTCACCAGCTCCTCCTCGGAGACCTTGATATACACTACCTTATCTATCGCCCCGCCCTGCCGGGCAAGGGCTTCGTCCAGTGCCTTCGCCTGGCTGATATTCCTGGGGAAGCCATCAAGGACTACTCCCTTTTTACAGTCCGGAGCCGCAATACGTTCCAGCACCATGCGGATGGTCAGCTCATCCGGGACCAGCACCCCCTTCTCCATATAGGCTTTAGCCTCCAGCCCCAGCGCCGTCTTCTTCTCCAGCGCCTGCCGGAAGAGGTCGCCGGTGGCAATATGCGCCAGAGCCATCTCCCGCGCTAGAATCGCCGCCTGTGTCCCCTTGCCGGCGCCGGGGGCACCCAGCATAATAATATACATATTACTAAATCCTATCCTCTTAGTCTCCTCCCCTTAGCAGAGGGAGGGAAAATATTTTTCTTAAGAGGGGCTTCGCCCATCTTTAACACCCTGTGCCGGTCACTACTTGATGAAGCCTTCGTAGCGCCGCATTATGAGCTGCGCCTCCAGCTGCTTCATCGTATCCAGGACAACGCCGACGACGATGAGCATTCCCATGCTGGATAGCTGGATTGCCTGGACACTGGTAACCTGCTGGGCGAGAAACGGTATTACCGCCACCAGCGCCAGGAAGAGGGCGCCCGCCCACGTAATGCGCTTTATTACGCCGTCAAGATAGTCCTTGGTATTCTTCCCAGGGCGGATACCGGGGATAAAGCCTCCCTGCCTCTGGAGGACGCCGGGCAGGTCCTGCTGCTGGAACATGACCATTGTGTAGAAGAAGGCAAAGCCAATGGTCAGCAGGAAGTAGAGCACCCAGTATACCAGGTTGAGCGGCAGGTAGCTCGAGTCGGGGTTGAACATCTGGTAAATAGTGTAGGCAAAGCCTGTATCTCCCTGAACAAAATAGCTGGCAATGATACCGGGGAACATCACCACCGACATGGCGAAGATGAGGGGTATCATACCGGCGGTGTTTACCCGCAGCGGGATGTGGGTCGCCCCTGACTGCCTGTACATGCGGCCGCCGCGGAAGACGCTCTTGGCGTATTGCACCGGAATCCGGCGGTGCGCCTCGGTGAAGATTACTATCAGCACTATTGTCGCTATGGCGATAAGGATATAGGCAGCCAGGCCACCCCACTGTCCCTGCCCGCCAACTATAAAGCCGCGCCCGACAAGGTCCCAGTAGCCGGCGACAATGCCGGCGAAGATAATTATTGATATTCCGTTACCGATGCCCTTCTCGGTGATAAGCTCCCCCAGCCAGACGAGAATCATGGTGCCGGCTATCATTGACAGCACCATAGCCGTCATTGGCAGCGGAGAGACGCTGGTGATGACGCCCTCGCGCTGGAAATAGACAAGCTGCCCGTAGCCGGCAAGCCCGGCCAGCGGCACGGTAAGCCAGTGTGTAACTACGTTAATCCGCTGCCGCCCGGCTTCCCCCTCCTGGGAGATAGCCTGCAGCTTGGGGATGACCGGCACCAGCAGCGTCATAATAATTGACGCCGTGATGTAAGGGTAGACACCCATGGCGGCAATACTCAGCTGCCTCATGGCACCGCCGCTGAACATGTCCAGCATACCCAGCAGCGCATTGCTCTCAAACAGCTCTTGCAGCGCCTCAATGTCCACCCCGGGCAGAGGCACGTGGGCGACGAAGCGGAAAGCGACCAGGATGCCAATGGTGAATAGAATCCGCCGCCTCAAATCGGGCAGGCTGAAGGCATCAATCATCGCCTGGAGGAGCCTGGGTCTAGCCTGTCTCTGCCGCATACCCCATCTCCTCCGCTTTGCCGCCGGCAGACTCAATCGCCTCTTTAGCCGCTGCTGAGAACTTGCTGGCCTTAACCACCAGGGGACGGCTGATTCCACCACCCGCCAGGATCTTGACCGGATAGGCCAGGGTCTTTACTGCGCCTATCTCCAGCAGCTTCTCCGGTGTTACCTCGCTTCCCGGCTCAAAGACATTGAGCTTACTCAGGTTCACAGTGCTGTACTGTGTTCGGAAAATGCTGGTAAAACCCCGTTTCCGCGGCAGGCGTTCTATCAGTGGCAACTGCCCGCCCTCAAACCCCGGGCGCATTCTGTAACCGGAGCGTGACTTCTGCCCTTTAACGCCCCGCCCGGAATAGTTGCCGTGCCCGCTTCCGGTGCCCCGTCCCACTCTCTTCCGGCCATGCCGGGAGCCGGGTACGGGCTGCAGGTTATTCTGCATCACCACGTTCTTCCTCCACCTTGACCAGATGCCTCACTTTCTGAATCATCCCCCGGGCTGAGGCTGAGTCATTATGGATGACCTGCTGATTCAGCCGGCGTAGCCCCAGAGACCTGAGGGTCATCTTCTGGTCTATAGAATAGCCAATACCGCTCTTAACCAGGGTAACACGTAGCTTAGCCACCGCTTGCCTCCCCCACACCCGCCGGCGTATTCTGGGCTGTCTCCTTTGGCACTTTAAGCTGGCTCAGGGCAAGTATTGTTGCCCTGGCAGCGTTAATGCGGTTAGAGCTGCCCAGTGACTTGGTGATAATATCCTTAATCCCGCCCGCCTCAAGCACTGCCCGGATGCTGCCGCCGGCAATCACGCCGGTGCCGGGTGCTGCTGGTTTCAGCAATACTACGGAGGCCCCGTACTTGACCTCTATCTGATGGGGGATGGTGCTGCCCACCATGGGTATCATGATGAGGTTCTTGCGGGCGACACTACCCCCCTTGCTGATTGCCGTCGGCACCTCGTTGGCTTTGCCCAAGCCCATACCAACATGCCCGTTGCCGTCGCCGGTTATCACCAGGGCACTGAAGCTCAGCCGCTTTCCCCCCTTAACCACCT
>CAYUBP010000187.1:0-1471 GCA_964443115.1 uncultured Dehalococcoidales bacterium
GCTTTTGAAAACTGACCCCCGGGAGGCTTATACCGTCAAAATAGGCGATATGGAAACCACGATTACCAAGTGATAGGCCCCTCATAAACCACCTCCAGCTTGTCCGACTCCAGAAAATCACAGGCCATGGCAATCTTGTGGTCAATCACGGGCATCATAGCCAGAATGTACGCCCTTGCTATCAGTTCGAAACAGTAGTAGAGGGAATTGTTTTTATATCCCAGCGAAAACACCTTGCCGGTCAGCCGGTAGAGAATCAGCCGGGGAATCACATATCTCACTACACCCAAGAAATCATAGTTTGAAAGCGGATTGTCCGCTATCCTCTCCGCCTCACAAGAGGCCATGCGGGAGTACTCCATCTGTGGATCGAGATAAGGCTTCAATCGCAATACGCACACTTCCCGCCCGTTGTACTCGGTATTAGGCAGGTAGCGGCGGCAAGCGGCTTTCGATATGGCCTCGACTATGCAGTTATCGCGGACTGCAATAGCCCCATGTCCATATTCTGAGCGCATTAACCACCTTTTAAGCCTGCCGTAGATACCAGGCGCATTGTCCTTAAAGAGAATGATATCACCCTCTATCACGGTTATCCTCCCGGCGGCCAGACTATTTTGATACCCACCAATCCGCCCAGTATCACTATCAAAGGCAGCACCACGTAAAGCAGTATCATCTTGATAGTGCCGCTGTTCTTGATAAGCAGTTCGATCTTATCATCGATCCGGCATTGAAGGTTGGTCATGTCCTTGTCGCAGTCACGCCTGAAATCAGTAATATGGTCTTCACAGCGTGTTACCCTCCCGTCCAGTTCGTTCACCCGGCTTTCTACTGAGGTTACTCTTGATTCAATGTCTGCCATAAGTGGGCCTCCTGGTTATTTAAGATTACTCAATATCATATTCTATCCAGCCGTCCGGCTCGTCGCCGGGGATGCTGCCGTTGCCGGTTGCGCTGATGTTCACCTGGTAGGTGCTGCCATTGGGAACGAAAAATGATAGCGTGTGATAGTTTTCTATAGAATTTGATTGATTAGTTAAATCCGATAGATTGCAGCTCCCTCCGGCAGTAATCAAATACTCGTCGTCATCAATCTCGACGCTGGCATACGCGCTGCCGTTCAAGGTCGTCCCGATGTTGGTTATCCTGGACCGGAAAGTGACAACAACAAACCTGTCTACCGTGGCGGTGTACTCGGCATTGAACGCCCTGTCCGCTAATCTATTATGCGTGGTTATGGAGAGCGGGCCAGCTCCGGCTTCTCTTGCCTCCAATGCCCGTATCCGCTTGACCAGCGGCTCTATAATCTCCCGTAGTCCTCTATACATCGCACAGCTCCAGACTAATATCTTCCCGCCCGCCTTCTACCAGGATTCGCACGCCTATGATTTTCTTGTTGCGTTCAATGCTCTTGTAGCGGGCAGTTACCAGGTCGCCGAAGAAGTATTCCCGCCCGTACAGGCAGCCG
>CAYUBP010000187.1:1481-2987 GCA_964443115.1 uncultured Dehalococcoidales bacterium
CATGACTCCGAAGTTGAAGCTTTCCTTGGCCTGGTTCTCGGCAAGGAAGGCGTCTGATCCGGCTTCCAGTTGGCTGGTGGTGTATTCATTGTTCGCGCCCCTGGCAGCCTCGCACTGGTTCCAGGGAGATTCCGCCATTGGCCCGGCGCTCGTCTTCAGTGCCAGTATGCGCTCACTGGACAGGCCGGTCCCCATGGAAATGACGGCATTAACCTCTCCATCTCGGTTGAGGGAATATTCAGGAGCCGCCATATTGCCGTGTGCGAGCGAAAACACTACCGGGGCATTCCCGGCGCTGTTCAAGCCGGTAGCCGGGTTCAAACCGCTGGTAGACCGGTCATTCCCCCACGGGCTTAGTTTAGCTCGAAACTCGAATAGCCCCTTCCCCGTACCCACGATGCCGAAGTCCACTCCGGTAGCGTTGGCTATCTCCTGGCAAATATCCAGTAGCTTGATAAATGGCTTAGTTCCAGTCCAGGTGGCTCCAGCCTCGCCGTCTGATTCGATGGACAGGCCGGGCATAACCCCTGACAGCAGCAATCGAGGCGGGTTGGTGGCTGAAGGCCCGGCATTCTCATCCACATACGCCTTCATGACCGACTCACCCGGCCCGGACTTATCGGTGTAGGCACTGCTGGAATAGTAGCATACAATTCGCCTTGTCAGCAGGTGGTTGTATCCTACCCCGTGGCTGACGTATATGGAGTTGCCGTCTTCCAGCGTTCGTCTTTCATGCGATCGGTGGAAGCCCTCATATTCCAGCGTCCAGGGTATGCCTGCGTTGATATTACGCCTCCAGACTTCCAGTTGCCCGTCAAGTTCGAACATCTCGGCATTGGGAGAGTTGCCGTCTATTTCCAGTATGTGTGTGCTGATGCCGTTCACTACCTTATATATATCCAGCCTTGTCCAGTCGGTTAATACTGCCACGATATTCCCCGACTGGTCGCGCAGGTCTATCCGGTACCTGGTGCCGCCTGATATCACCTGATAGGCATCCGACGTGGGTGTGGAAAGAGTAGTGAAAGACTCAGAGGCCGTAAAAGCAGATGCCCCAGCCGAGTTCTGAGCGGCTGTCTGAAACTCATATTCAGTGCCGGGATTCAGTCCGGACAGGTCATAGAAAAATACATCATCCGTGCTCAGCGAGTTCTGCCAGTCGGTAGTTACCCAGCTTGCCGCTCCGACTTCCCTGTACCTGAACCTTCCCTCGCAGCTATCCCCGCCGTCATCTGTAATCTGGCCTCTTATGCGGGCTGTTTCCTTGGTGACATTAACAGCATCGAGCGTGATTACTGTCGGGACATCTACATCCGCGAGGGTTGTAAAACTCAATTCATCTCCGTAAGTAGTGCCTGCCGAGTTGCGGGCATAAAACTGATAGTAATAAGTTTCTCCGTCATGGAGACCGTAAGTGGTCACAGACTCCCCATAATAGCCCGCTCCGAAACTTCCATCAAAATGAGCGTCAGAAGTATAAACCCCTGTGCTGGTTCCCCATCTCCA
>CAYUBP010000188.1:0-2925 GCA_964443115.1 uncultured Dehalococcoidales bacterium
TATCCATTCACCCACGGGCAAAGCCCGTGGAACTCTGCCCTTCGGGTTCTTAGAAGAGGGGCTTCGCTCCTCTTAAACACCCCGTTCTTGCATTATGCCTATTGCTGGTGGCGGCGCTTTGCCTTGCTGACCTCGGCTTCCAGCCACTCAAGCCACTGCTCCAGGCCCTCGCCGGTCTTGCAGGAGACCGGGATTAACCTGACCTTCGGGTTGAGCCCGGTGACCGCAGTTCTAAAGGTATCGATATTGAAGTCCGAGTAAGGCAGGAGGTCAATCTTATTGATGAGCACCACGTCGGCCTCGGTGAACATCAGCGGGTACTTGTATGGCTTGTCGTCGCCCTCAGGCACGCTCAGCAGCATCACCTTTTTGTGTTCACCCAGGTCAAACTCCGCCGGGCAGATGAGGTTGCCTACATTCTCAATGAAGAGTAGGTCAATTTCGGCAAGCGGCAGGCTAAACATAGCCTGCTCAATCATACCGGCGTCAAGGTGGCAGCCGCCGGCGGTGTTTATCTGGACGACCGGTATCCCTGCCTGGCTTACCCTGTCAGCATCCACCGTTGAGGCAACATCGCCTTCAATGACGGCGAGGCTGTTTTTCCCGTTAAGCCTGGCTATCGTGTTCAGGATGAGGCTGGTCTTTCCTGCTCCCGGGGATGACATAATATTTACCGCCAGTATGCCGTGTCTGTCCAGCAATTGCTGGTTGGCTTTCGCCTTTTCCTCGTTGGCTCCCAGTATGTTCTCTCTGACGGTTATCACCTTTACTGCCATCTACTCAACCTCTATGCTGTCAATATATAGCTCTCGCCCTGATACTATCTCTACCTGCTGCTGATTGCAGGTGGGACAAGTCCATCTGCCGTTATCCGGGGAAAAAGCAGCCCCGCAGTTGCGGCAGCGTAGCTGCGCCGGTGGTTTCTGGAAAGAAAGGGTAGCGCCGGCGGCGATGGTATCCTTGCTGAGGAAGTCAAAATAGAACTGGACGCAATCATCAACGATACCGGATAGCTCCCCGATAACTAGGTTAATCTTGGAAATCCTGCTGGCCTGAGTCGCGCCAGCCTTCTCCAGCGCCACTTTAAGTATATTCTCGGTAATGCTGAGCTCGTGCATCCCCTTATTTGCATTATAGTTTATTCAAAGTGTGTATTCAACATTCTCTCTCAGTCAACGGGTGTCAAAGAGGGGCTTTGCCCTTCTCAAGAAAAACTATCTTCTTCCCCTTGTCAAGGGTAAGAGGATAAACCTTTTACGCAATCTTGGTTGTCATTGCGAGCGGAGCGAAGCAATCTCTTTGTATCAGATTGCTTCGTCGCTACGCTCCTCGCAATGACACGTCCTAACAACCAAGAATGAGCAGAACCAGGATAAAGGTAGGGTTTATCATTTTGCCAGTCTGGGATGGCGGGTGTTAGAATGAACCACGGAGCAATTTATTGCAATACTATATCGGCACCTCGGGCTGGCACTATGAGCACTGGCGGAGCCAGTTCTATCCTCCCGGGCTGGCAAAGCCGAAGTGGCTGGGGTTTTATGCCGGCCAGTTTGGCACCGTTGAGCTGAATAACAGCTTCTACCGGCTGCCTTCAGAGGCAGCTTTCGCCAGATGGCGCAGCTCAACACCGGGTGGTTTCGTTTTTGCGGTGAAGGTGAGCCGGTTCATCACCCATATCAAGCGGCTCAAGGATACTGGGGAGGCGCTGGAGACGTTTCTCTCCGGAGCCCGGGTTCTGGAAGAGAAGCTGGGTCCCCTCCTGTACCAGCTTCCACCAGGAATGCACCGCGATGACAGCAGGTTGGAGTCATTCCTGTCTATCTTGCCCCGGGGCATGAGACATGTTTTTGAGTTCAGGCACCGCTCCTGGCTGGATGAAGGAGTTTTCCGTCTGTTGCTTGACTATAATGCCGGCTTCTGTGTATTTGATATGCCAGGGGTAAGCTGCCCGGTGGTGGCTACTGCTGATTTCGCCTACGTCCGGTTTCACGGCAGCACCGGGCTCTACTGGAGCTGCTACACCGACGACGAGCTGGCTGGCTGGGCAGAGAAGCTTGCCCGCCTGGCGGCGAAGCTGGAAGCGGTCTATATCTATTTCAACAATGACGCCGAGGGATTTGCCATAAGAAACGCTCTGACCCTCCACCGCTATCTTGAAGGGTAGGGTAGGGGAGTTGAACAGGGTCGCCAGCTACTATATTATTAAGGATAGAAATTCCGGCTGTAAAAGAATGTTTAATGCAGAGAGAATAAACAAAAGGGGATAGGCTTGATAGATGAAATACAGGCTCCTGGTAGTTGATATTGACGGCACACTGGTGGACAGGCACGGGAACATCTCGGCTGAGGACCGGGAAGCCTTAGCCGGCGTGCGCCGGGCGGGGATACAGGTCTCGCTGTCTACCGGGCGGGTGCTGGAGGCTTGCCGGAGAGTGATTAGCGAGCTTGCACTGGATGGCTACCACATATTTTTTGACGGCGCTCTGGTAAGCGACAGCCATAACAATGAAGTCTACGTCAAGCCGCTGGACAGCAACGTGGTCAGGCAGGCGGTTGAATTTACCCGCCTTAATGATATATACCTTGAGCTCTATTCGGCGAGCCGCTATTTCGTTGAGCGCGAGACGTGGGCTAGCGAGATTCACCGCCGGTTCTTTGACCTTGAGCCGACGGTGGCAAGCTTTAATGACCTCTGGAAGAACGAGAGGCTAATTAAAGCCGAGATGATGACCTCATCTCCCGAAGAAGTTGCCCGGGCGAGGAGCTTCTGTCGCCAGTTCAATGGCAGTCTTCATTTCTCCTGGGCGCGGACTCCGGCTTACCCCGGTTTTGACTTTATCAATGTCGTCTCCCCGGAGGTATCCAAGGGCAGGGCGCTGGAGGCACTAGCTTCACATCTGGAGATGTCTATGGGTGAGATTGTCG
>CAYUBP010000189.1:0-2882 GCA_964443115.1 uncultured Dehalococcoidales bacterium
TGTGTAGGCGGCGCAGTGGGCACAGCAGCAATGGACCAAGACTTGCTTCACTATTTTCCGCCGAGTTTCCGGTTATAGTAAATATAAGCGATATAGTAGATGATGAGCAAGCCGCAGGTCGCGTACTCCAGCGCAAAGCCGACCTGCGCCATAGCGGATGTCTCCCCGCGGCTTGCGGCTAACAGGACCGCGCCTGCCAGCGCCATACCGATACCGGTAACAGCGATAGTGAGGCGCGCCGCCTTATAGGCGATGGTATAAGTCCTCTCGTCGGCGTATACCTCCTTAACCCTTCTCCTTAACATAATCATCACCAAAATACCGCCGATGACGGCGATTACGGGCACCACCCAGTTCTCCATCGCCACCGAAGCACCGACAACGCCGCCGATAATCATCCCGATGATAGCCTGCCACATCCTGAATGTCTTGTAGCTCATTGCCACTCCTTTAATCCTTGTATTGAAAGACGTCCTCCAGCGCCACGCCGAAGGCGCGGGCAATCCCGAAAGCCAGCTCAATAGACGGCACGTATTTACCCTGCTCCAGGGCGATAATTGTCTGCCGGGTGCATCCCGCCCGCCGGGCAAGCTCCTTCTGGGTCATCTCGCCGTGGTCAAAGCGCAGCCTTCTGATGCGGTTGCTTATCCTTGATTTACTCATTTTTGTTCATCATCCAATAGCCGATAAGTATGCCCAGCGATTGCGCCAGGCTGCTGATGATGAGAATTGAAATCAATATCAGTGTGACGAAGATAACAGGTATCTGTCCCGAATCGCGATAGACTTCCGTCAGGGCAATGACCCAAGCTCCCAGGGAGAAATATATCGCCACCAGTTGCGCTTTCGGCGCTTTATCCATTATCCGGCGGTCGCGCTCGTCAATCTGCGTCGGCTTGCGGAGGGTAAAATCCACCAGTATCAGGTATACCATCGGGACACCGATTAAAACGGCATAGATGATGAGCCTGAACCCCCCATCTTCGTCAAATGCGGCGACGTCCCCCTTGATAATGAATACCGCCGCCAGAGCAGCTGCAAGGACGAGACCAATGAGGAGAGAAAGCAAAGCCCTTTTCTGTAATGGCGCCACCGTATTACCTCCTTTCCCAGCACTAGTAATCTATACAGGACATAGTGTAACCTATATCATTCATAATGTCAAGTATATATTACCTGAAACTCCAAAACAATTTCATGGATGCGACTTAAAGTCTCCGAAGTCACTGGTCAGAGCAATGTCGGCTGGGGCGGCTTATCCCTATCGCAGGGCAAGCCCAGGTGCTGGTAGGCGAGGGGAGTAGCCATCCTCCCTCTGGGAGTGCGTTCCAGGAAGCCGAGCTGCAACAGGTAGGGCTCATAGACATCCATGATGGTATCCGCCTCCTCGCTGATTGAGGCGGCAATCGTCTCCAGCCCCACCGGTCCCCCGTTGAAGCGGCTGATTATAGTGCGGAGCACGCGGTGGTCTATCTCATCCAGCCCGATGTCGTCAACCTCCAGCCTTGCCAGCGCCTGAGTGGCTACTTCCCCGGTGATGACCCCGTCGGCTTTTACCTCGGCGTAGTCCCTCACCCGCTTGAGCAGCCGGTTAGCCACGCGCGGCGTACCCCGGGCGCGGCAGGCGATTTCGGACAGCCCTTCCGCCTCAGCCTTCACCCCGAGGATGCGGGCGGAGCGCTCCAGTATTATCTCAATAGACCCCCGGTCATAGAAATCAAGGCGGTAGACGGCACCAAACCGGTCACGCAGCGGCGGGCTGAGCAGGGCAAAGCGGGTGGTGGCGCCAATCAGGGTGAACCTGGGGAGGTTGAGCCTCAGGCTGCGGGCGCCGGGCCCCTTACCGATGACAATGTCCAGCGCAGAGTCTTCCATCGCCGGATACAGAACCTCTTCCACGGCACGGCTCAGGCGGTGCACCTCATCAATAAAAAGCACGTCCTGGCTGCGGAGGTTTGTGAGAATCGCCGCCAGGTCTCCGGTGCGCTCCACCGCCGGGCCCGAGGTGATCCGGATGTTGACCCCCATCTCCGCCGCAATTATATAAGCCAGCGTGGTCTTGCCCAAACCGGGAGGCCCGTAGAGCAGCACGTGGTCAAGCGCCTCCCCCCGCCCCCTGGCAGCGGTGATGGCAATATTGAGGTTATCCTTGACCTTGCCCTGCCCGATAAACTCGTCCAGCCGCCGCGGGCGGAGGCTGGTGTCAAGGGGAGCATCCTCGGCGCTCGGCTTGCCCGATATTATCCGCTCCGTCTCTACACCTCCTGATTTTGAACCAGGCTTGCGCTAATTATAGCATATATGAACCCTATCCCCTTAATCCCCTTCCCCTTGCCAAGGGGAAGGGGAGAGAATAGAAAGAGGGGGCTGACGCCCCCTCTTAAACTCCTGTGCCCGCGGTAAGGGTAAGGGGAGAAAAGAGAAGGAGAGGGCATAAGCCCCTCTTAAACTCACCCCTTTACGGAAATCCCTCTCGGTCTCCCTTTCGTAAAGGGAGATGCTGTTCCCTTCCCCCTTTGTAATGGGGAACAAGGGAGATTTCTCCTTTCTTATTCCCCTTCCCTCTTGTAAAGGAAGGGGGACAGGGGGACGGATTTTAGCAATAGAAAACAGCAAGGGGGCTATCTATTACGACAGCCCCCTCTAACTAACAAGCCTCTATGCTCAGCCTAGAGGGCTAAGCCCGATTCTTCTTCCTCTCCTCCGGTGGCAAGCTGCGGGGCGGGCTGCGGTTGTTCCGCTTCGGCAAGCAAGAAGCGGGCGGGAATTAGCTTGCCGATAATCACGTTCTCCTTGAGACCCGCCAGCCTGTCCACCTCGCCCCTGAGCGCCGCCTCGGTGAGCACCCGCGTGGTCTCCTGGAATGAGGCTGCTGCCAGCCA
>CAYUBP010000190.1:0-2874 GCA_964443115.1 uncultured Dehalococcoidales bacterium
TACAGTTACCGCGGGCGCTCTGGGGGCTTTTGCTACCGGTATGGGCTCCTCGGACATTGCCGTTGCCTTTGCCCTGGGCAAGACCTGGCTCCGGGTGCCGGAGAGCCTGAAGATAGCGGTCACCGGCAGGTTCCCCGCCGGCGTTGATGCCAAGGACCTGATTCTTTATCTTATCGGCAAAATCGGGGCTGACGGTGCTACCTACCAGTCGCTGGAGTTCTCCGGCGATACGGTTGACGGCATGACTGTCCCGCAGCGGCTGACAATAGCCAACATGGCGGTTGAGGCGGGAGCAAAAGTAGGACTTTTCCCATCGGATGAGCGCACTAGGGAATATTTAGTCTCGCAGGGGCGGGGGGGTGACTACCGTCCTCTTTCCCCTGATGCCGATGCTCACTATGAGCGCATAATTGATATTGATGCCGGAGAGCTTGAGCCTGTGGTTGCCATGCCGCATACGGTAGATAATACCGCCGCCGCCAGGGAGCTCAAGGGGACTAAGATTCAGCAGGTGTTCATCGGCACCTGTACCAACGGGCGGCTGGAGGACCTGGCAAGGGCTGCCGGTATTCTGGAGGGGAAGCAGCGTCACCCGGAGACCAGGCTGCTGGTTGCCCCGGCATCAAGGCAGGTATTGCTGGCGGCGATTGGCGCCGGCTATATCCAGGCTCTGGTCGGGGCGGGGGCAATAGTCCTGCCGCCGGGGTGTGCCGCCTGCCTCGGTCTTCACCAAGGGGTACTCGGTGACGGGGAAGCCTGCCTGTCCACTGCCAACCGGAACTTCGGGGGGCGGATGGGCAACCCTAAAGCCTTTATCTACCTGGCAAGCCCGGCGACTGCGGCGGCTGCCGCTATCGCCGGCGAGATTATTGACCCCAGAGAGGTAGTCCATGCTTAAGGGACGGGCCTTTAAGTTCGGCGATAGTATTTCCACCGACCATATCGTGCCCGGGCGGCTGGCTCACATGAGGAGCAACCTCCCCGAGCTGGCGAAGCATGTCCTGGAGGATGCCGACCCTACCTTTGCCTCCCGGGTAAAGCCGGGGGACTTTGTTGTCGCCGGCGCCAACTTCGGGCTTGGCTCCAGCCGGGAGCATGCCCCGCTGGTCATCAAGATGGCTGGCGTGAGTGCCGTCCTGGCTAAATCGGTAGCCCGGATATTCTTCAGGAACGCCATCAACCTCGGGCTGCCGATATTCATCTGTGACACCGATAAGATTAACGACGGTGACGAGCTGGAGATAGACCCGGCAGCCGGCACCATCATTGACCTGACCAACGGCAGCCGTCTTTCCTTCAGCAGAATCCCGGAGGTCATGCTCTCCATACTTGGCGAGGGTGGGCTAATCCCGTACATCCAGAAGCATGGAGACTTCAGGCTGTGATGCGGTTGGGTAGAAGGAGATAGCTAATGGCTTATGATATTACTCTGATTCCAGGTGATGGCATCGGTCCCGAGGTTACCGAGGCGGCGAAACGTGTGCTTGAGGCGACAGGCGTCGCCTTTCACTGGGAGCTGGCTCATGTCGGTGACTCCGCCCAGGACCTGTACGGGACACCTTTGCCCGGCTATGTCCTGGAGCTAATCAGGAAGAACAAGGTTGCCTTTAAGGGGCCGGTTACCACTCCGGTAGGCTCAGGGTTCAGGAGCGTTAACGTTGCCCTGCGCAAGGAGCTTGACCTCTATGCCTGTGTCCGCCCCTGCAAGACCTACCCCGGCGTCCCCTCGCTTTATAAAGATATAGATATTGTCATCGTCCGGGAGAATGTGGAAGACCTCTACACCGGCGTTGAGTTTGAAAAGGGGACCCCGGAGACGGCAAGGCTGATAGAGCTGGTCATGGATACCAAGGGGCATGCTGTCAGGGCGGACTCCGGCATCAGCCTGAAGATTATCTCCGAGACCTGCAGCGAGAGAATTGTGAGATATGCCTTTGAGTACGCCCGTGCCAACAGGCGGAAAAAGGTAACGGCTATGCATAAAGCCAACATCATGAAGTTCTCCGACGGGCTGTTTCTTTCTGTTGCCAGGAATGTTGCCAGGAAGTACCCCGATATTGAGTTTGATGACAGGATTGCCGATAACATGAACATGCAGCTGGTGAAGAAGCCGGAGCAGTTTGAAGTAGTCGTGGCGCCCAACCTATACGGAGATATCGCCTCCGACCTGTGCGCCGGGCTGGTCGGCGGGCTGGGGGTAGCCCCCGGCGTCAATCTGAATGACGAAATCGCCGTCTTTGAGCCGGTGCATGGCAGCGCCCCCAAGTACGCCGGGCAGAACAAGAGCAACCCCATGGCGATGATGCTCTCCGGCGTGATGATGCTCCGCCATATCGGCGAGAAGAAAGCCGCCGACCGGCTGGAGAAGGCAATCGCCGCCGTTATCGCCGAGGGCAAGAAGGTCACCTACGATATGAAGCCCGGCGCTCCGCCCAGCCAGGTGGTCGGCACCTCGCAGGTCGCCGACGCCGTCATTGAGAAGCTGGAGAAAATCAAGGAGTAACTTCTGTAGACCCTATCCCCTCAAGTCCCCTTCCCCTTTACAAGAGCTTTGTCCCAAAAAGTGCCTTCTTATTATCAACCTGAGCATAGGGAAAAGCCTCACCGCCCCGGATTCTTCGTCGCTTAGCTCCTCAGAATGACTTATGAGGCAACCTTCTTGACAAGGGGGAGGGGATAATTTATTTTAAGAGGGGCTGGCGCTACTCTTTGACTCTCTATAGAGGTGTTTTCCCCCTCTTTTAAGGGAGCTAAAGAGTCGGGTGTTTAAGAGGGGCTTCGCCCCTCTTCATAGAAAATTATTACCCCTCTCCTTTTAATGAGAGGGGGATACAGGGGGTGAGGTCTTGACAGACTGCATTTTCTGCCGCATCA
>CAYUBP010000191.1:0-2818 GCA_964443115.1 uncultured Dehalococcoidales bacterium
TGTCCCCCGTAGTAGAACTTCCTGCCCATATTATGTCCTATAAGCAAAAAGGAGCAGCTCTAATAGCTGCTCCCGCGCTACTCGCTCCCCGGCTAGTCTTTCACCTGGTAGCGCCGCTTAAACCGCTCTACACGGCCGCCGGTATCTACCAACCTGCGCTCACCGGTAAAGAACGGATGGCACTTGCTGCACAGCTCCACCTTGAGCAGCTTCCTAGTTGAACCGGTAGTAAAGGTATTACCGCAGGCGCAGACCACCTTGGCGTCACTATAGTACTGGGGATGTATCTTTTCCTTCATAGCTATCCTCTGACAAATGTTAGCCGGTGTAAACGCTGACCTTCCTGCGGTCATTGCTGGCTGGCTCAAACTTCACCGTGCCATCAATGAGAGCGAAGAGGGTATGGTCTCTACCCACGCCAACATTGTTTCCAGCATGAATCCTGGTACCCCGCTGCCGGACAAGAATAGTCCCGGCGTGCACCTGCTCGCCGGCATATTTCTTCACGCCCAGCATCTTGGGCTTACTATCGCGACCACAGCGGCTGGCACCGCCTGCCTTCTTATGCGCCATCCTGAACCTCTTTCTTACGCCGCCGGGGCTTCTTGACCTCGCCCTCACCAATCCCGGGACCGATAATACGCTCAATGCTCAGCCGGGTATATGGCTGGCGATGCCCTGCCTTTTTCGCATAACGCGCCTTCGCTTTATACCTGAAAACGATAGCTTTCTCCCCCTTACCCTCACCCTGCGAGGTAGCCATCACCCTGGCCCCTTCAATAGTCGGCGTGCCCACCGTTATATTGTTGCCGTCGGCAATAAGCAGCACCCTGTCCAGCTCAACAGTGCTTACCTCTTTCACCTCCAGGCGCTCAACGTCTATCGTCTGTCCCGGTGTTACCTGGTACTGCTTACCGCCAGTCTCAATGATTGCGTAAATCTCTCTACCTCCCAAACCTAAGTATTCTACCAGTTACATAGATAGGTGTCAATAGGAGATGGGAAAACCTTATCCCCTTCCCCTTTTAAGGGTAAGGGGATGCATTCTTCTTAAGAGGAGCGAAGCCCCTCTTCAACACCATGAATATACCTGGCTCGCCCTCGCGAAATACCCTGAGCCAGAAAGCGCAGGGAGCTCTTGCCCGTTCATAAACATAGCGGATAGCCACGGGCTTACGCCTGTAGTCTTTTCCAAAGCTCACCGACTTTCTCCCTTAGTTCCTCAAGGCTGCAATTGGTGTCTATGACTATATCGGCATGCTTTATCCGCTCCCCGGAGGATATCTGGGAGCGGATGCGTGCCAGAGCCTCCTGCCGGCTCACCCCCTTCTCCTTAAGGCGCCTCAACACGGTAGACTCCGGGGCTACCGCTACCCAGACCTCGTCCACTTCATCCGTCAGCGACGGCTGCCCGGCTCTCATGTATAGCGGCACCTCAACCAGGAGGGGTATCTCCAACACCACCACCTTCACCCCCCGCCGACGGCACTCCTCAAGCCTAGCCTTCACCGCATCATACATCCACGGGTGCATGATATGGTTAAGCCGCTCCAGAGCCTGGGGACTGCTGAAAACTACCCCCCCCAGCTTCTTACGGTCAACCTCCCGGTCCGGCTTCAGAACCTCCTCGCCAAAAGCCGCCACCACCGCCCGCCACATATCCCTCTCCGGTTTGAGGGCTTCGTGCCACAGCCTGTCGGTATCAATGACCACCGCCCCCAGCTCTCTAAGAAAACGACTGACAGTGCTCTTGCCGCTGCCGATACCGCCGGTAAGCCCGATTACTTTCATTACTGCACCAACCGTATCAGTCTAACCAGTGATGGCTGCGTAGTCAAGAAACAGTCGCCAACCTGTGTTTTATAATATGACCCTATCCCCTTTGTCCCCTTCCCCTTGGCAAGGGGAAGGGGATAAATTTTAGTAAGAGAGGCAGAGCCTCTCTTCAATTCTCCTCAAGATGAAAGGGATTAAGAGATACCATGACCCATCCTCTCCCCATCAGGCTGCCTAAGAGGGGCTACTCGCCCCTCTTTTCTTTTGCTTTCCCCTCTCCCTTCAGGGAGAAGGGGATTAAGGGGGTGAGGGTGAACAACCCTATAATTGGCTAGTAGGTGAGTGATATAATAAACCTGAGGGGGCAAAATGCACAAGGCACTGCTATATGAAAAGCTGCCCGGTTCCAGGGTAAGGTGCAATATATGCCAGTGGCACTGCAATATCGCCCCCGGCAAGTCCGGCGTCTGCCGTATGTACCGTAATCAGCAGGGCGCACTCTACAACATGAACTATGCCCAGGCTTCGTCAGTAGCCGCCGACCCGATTGAAAAGAAACCCTTGTTCCACTTCTTCCCGGCGACTCTGTGTTTCTCGCTGGGAGGATGGGGGTGCAACTTCCACTGCGAGGGCTGCCAGAACTGGCAAATCTCATGCCCCGAGACCAACGAGCCGTGGCGGGGCTCACAGGAGGTACCGCCGGAGAAAGCCGTGGAGCTTGCCCGGCACTACCGGTGCCAAGGTATTGCCTGGACATACAACGAGCCGACCATGTGGTTTGAGTATACGCTTGACTCGGCAAAGCTGGCTAAGAAAAACGGCTTATATACCGTCTACGTGACCAACGGCTATATGACCCCCGAAGCGCTGGATGTTATTGGACCCTATCTGGACGCATGGCGGGTTGATGTCAAGGGCTTTACCGATGTCCTCTACCGGAATATTGCCCGGATAAGGGGCTGGCGGGGAATACTTGACGTCGCCGAGCGGGCGAAGCACAAGTGGAACATGCACGTTGAGATAGTGACCAATATCATACCTA
>CAYUBP010000192.1:0-2811 GCA_964443115.1 uncultured Dehalococcoidales bacterium
CCCCACACCACCCCCCTAACCTACACTCTTTCCCTCCACGACGCTCTTCCGATCTTCAAGAGCCTGTTCTGACCCCCTGCCGAACATGCCGGTGACAGATGGGATAACCACCGCCGCCAGCACCGCCAGGATAGCCAGCACGATAAGCAGCTCCACCAGGGTGAAGCCCTTCTCGCCCCTCTTCGGTAACTTTCCACTAAGAATTGTCTTTACTGATTTCATCTTTCTCTGTCACCTCCTTTCATTATTTACTGCGCTATAAACTAATTCACTGCCTGGCTATTAATTTTT
Source organism: uncultured Dehalococcoidales bacterium (assembly GCA_964443115.1). Taxonomy (GTDB): domain Bacteria; phylum Chloroflexota; class Dehalococcoidia; order Dehalococcoidales; family W111; genus CAYUBP01. Next base: position 292 of record CAYUBP010000192.1, read on the forward strand.
CGGCTGGCTGCACCTCCTTGCGAGTTTTCTTCCAAACATACTCAGAATAACACGCCCCGCAGGTGGGGGCTATCACCCAAACGGGTGAATTATTACTATCTAACATCCTTGCACTTTTTTACTTCTCCCTTTCGCAAGGGTAGACCGGAGGGGGATTCCCGTGTTATAAAAATAAACTCCCGCCTACTTATACGAAAAGCTTTTTGCCCTAAAGCGCCTTTTTAATTTCATCCTGAGCATGGCAGAAGGCCTCACCACCCCGGATTCTTCGCCGCTCCACTCCTCAGAATGACTTTTGGGGCAACCTTTTTACAACAGGAAGGAGGTCCAGAAATTGATCTTGCCGGCAGCTAGGCGTTGCGGGTGATATAGGCGGCGGCTTCGGCACGGTTCTTAAAGTGGTACTTGTCCATGATGTTGCGCAGGTGGGTCTTGATTGTGTTCTCGCTGACGAAGAGCTTGGAGGCTATCTCACGGTTGCTCAGCCCCGCCGATACCAGCTCCAGGACGTCTCTCTCACGCGCCGTCAGGGCGGTGGGAGACGCCGGGCTGGCATCAGTCCTCTCATCCAGCAGTTCATCCAGCAGCCGCGGCGCCAGGTTGGGGGTTATGATAGCCCCGCCCTGGACAACCTGGACGATTGCATCCACCAAATCCTGGGGGCGCACGTTCTTGAGCAGATAGCCGCTGGCGCCGGCTTTGATCGCCGAGTAAAGGTCTTCTTCCTTGTCCGAGATGGTCAGCATCATCACCTTCACCCAAGGATGGTTCCGGAGCAGGACGGCCGTCGCCTCCACGCCGTTCATGGTGGGCATGAAGATATCCATCAGGACCAGGTCCGGCGAGAGGTCGCGGGCGCGCTTGATTGCCTGAAGGCCGTCCACAGCCTCGCCGACAACGGTCATGCCCTCGGTCTCGGCGATGACTGCCGATAAGCCCTTCCGGATGAGGGGATGGTCATCAACAATAAGGATCTTTATCGGGGATACCCTCTCCATCTCTAGCTCCACCTCCCGCCCGTGGGGATAGTCACCCTGACCTCGGTTCCCTGACCGGGGGCGCTGGTTATTGCCAGCTCGCCTCCCAGAACCTCAGCCCTCTCGGTCATGATGGTAATACCGTGATGCTCCTGGGCTTTATCGCCGCTGTTAAAGCCGGCAAGGTCAAAGCCGCAGCCGTCATCCCTGATGGTTATCTGCACCTGCTCTCCATTGGTATTGACCTCAATCCGCACCGTGGCAGCCGAAGCATGGTTCCTGGCATTGGTCATAGCCTCGCCCACGATATGCAGCAGCTCATCAGCCGCCTGCGGCGACAGCCTGGGTTCGCCGCCGCTAAGAGAAAGAAAGCTCTTTATGCTGCTCTTCCGGCCGAACTCCTTGACCTGATGGGAAAGGGCAGAAACGAAGTCCACGCCTTCCTCCGACTCGGGACGACCAAGGGTGTCTATTGCCTGCCTTACATCCTCATAGGTGCTGTCCAGGCTCTCCTTCATCTGCTCCAGCTCCCGGAGACTCCGCCTCAGCTCGCCCCGCGCCAGGGTATCGGTGACCATGTTTGCCTTGAGATTAACGTAGGCCAGGGTCTGGGCGACGCTGTCATGAAGCTCACGGGCAAGCTTTTTCCTCTCCTTCATCGCCGCATCCTGCTCCAGGCGGCGGTAGATACTGAGGTTAGTGGTATAGGGCAGAATAGCGACCAAGAAGCAGGCGATAATATATATCCCGGCAAAGCCAAAACTGGCCAGGGAAAAGGACGATATAAACAGGCTCGCTATCATAGAAGCGCTGACCAGGGAAGCGCAGCTCATGGCAATTACCCGGGTGAAGATAAGTGCAGCATAGATGATAGGGCAGATGGAGTAAAACAGGAAGGGAGAGGTAAGACCGCCGGTTAGAAACAGCGGCGTGACGCTCAGCACCACATCCCCCGCCAGCACCGGGTAACCCTCGCGGTAACCACGGTAGTAGGGCAGAAAGACCTTTGCCAGGCTGTAGACCCCCAGTACACCAAGGACGATATAGCCTGTGAGGTTGGAATCTGACGGCACGAGCACCATCTGGAGTCCCGCCACCGCCAGGGAAAAGACACGGTAGGCGCCCAGCAATTCGTAGGCTGACCTCTGGCTTTTCGCTTGCACCTCTTCGTCCCCTGCCCTTTCTAAAAAGGCGACATGAAGAGAAAAGGGCTTAAGCCCTTTTCTCTTCACTATTATACCTGTATGCTATGCACACTTTTGGTTAATAGTCACCGGGGTCAATATTAACTGATACCTTGCCGGTGCTGTCAATCCGCCAGATGCCCTCGTCCCAGTGCTTGGGCAACCGCCCCTTCCCGAAATAGTCCTCAAAATAGACTGCCTTACCATCGGCAATATAGCTGTGTGTCCAGATTATCAGCTTGTATTCCCCGCTTTCCGGCAACCTGCCGTTATCGGTAGGATACACCCCCGCACTGCTCTTAAGCCGGCTATCAATGAGGTATTCAGCAACCGCATTCTGGACTGTCTTGATGTCAGTA
>CAYUBP010000193.1:0-2698 GCA_964443115.1 uncultured Dehalococcoidales bacterium
CAACACCACCCTACCCTACACTCTTTCCCTACACGACGCTCTTCCGATCTATCAACAACGGGGTGGCGGCAGGGAGGGACAGTGGGGATAGCGAACACCTTGTCTATCTCCCACCGGACATCGGGGACCCGGGACAGAGTATCAGTAAGCTCTTTCAGGGCGTCCTCAATGTTCTCCTCCGGTATCAGCCTCCGGTCTACGGTGATGAGGCACTCATCGGGGATGATATTGGCTTTTAAGCCGCCCCGGAGCATGTTTATATTCAGCCTTCCCTCCATCCTGTCCAGCCCAGCATCCGGGTGGACGGGGACGGCGGATTGTCTCTGCGTCACCTTCTCTTTAAGGTTGAGGAGAGCCGTAAGCAGCGGGCTGGCTTTTTCCACGGCGTTCTCCCCAAGATGGGACATTGCTGAGTGGACCGATTTGCCCCTGACCCTGATTTCTACCTGGAGCGAGCCGAGGATGGCGATACCGACATATCCGGCGCTGGCGTCCAGGTTGAAAACGAGCGCTCCCGACACCGACGGCAGGTAGCGGGCGAGGTAGCGCAGCTGGGCGGCTTGTCCGGTCTCCTCGTCGGTGGTGATTATCACCGAGGTGTCATACTTGAGCGGCTTTCCGGCGACACGCTCCAGCCCGAGCAGGAGAGCGGCAATGGCGCCTTTCATATCGGCGGCACCCCGCCCGTATATTTTACCGTCCTGCACCTTCGGCTTGAAGGCTTCCCAGCCCTGCGCCGGAACGACATCAATGTGGGCATAGAATATGAGGTGCGGCATTCCCTGCTGTGGACGGTGAGCTACCAGGTTGACCCGTTCCTTATTGCCATCGGCGTGCTCTGGCGGAATATTGACTATGCGGGTATCAAAGCCGACCGCCTTGAACTCCGGCTCCAGGTAGCGAGTCACCCTGCCGTAGTTCAGACCGGGCGGGATGGAGGTATCAATAGAGAGGATGTCCTTGAGGATTTTGATGTAGTCCATTTGAAGCCCTCGCGGGAAAAATATGCCGAGGCCCAGAATCGAACTGGGGACACGCGGATTTTCAGTCCGCTGCTCTACCTACTGAGCTACCTCGGCGCAACAGTTATTGTAAGCTGGAGGGCGTGTGGATGTCAACTGGGTTTAGCGAGTGTCTACGAGGGGCGCGAGGTGAGGGCTTGCCAAGACGTTATGATTGTGATATGAATTAAGTTCAAATCATAGCACTGGGGATAGATGATTGGCGCAGCAGGATGACCGCAGGCGGACTCTCGGTTTTAACTCAAACGTATTCTTTCTAGGCGTCTCGAGTTTGCTTACGGATATCAGCAGCGAGATGATTTTTACCCTCGTCCCCCTCTTTTTGTCCAACGTGCTGGGGGCAGCGACGACTATTGTCGGTCTTGTCGGCGGGCTGTCGGATAGCACCGAGGCAGTCTTCAAGATATTCAGCGGCTGGTTCAGCGACCGGGTGGGCAAGCGCAAGCTGCTGACGGTAGCTGGCTATAGCCTTTCCACCATTGCCAAGCCATTCATGTACCTGGCATCAAGCTGGGGGATGGTGGCGGCAATCCGCTTCAGCGACCGGGTGGGGAAGGGCGTCCGTACCTCGCCGCGCGATGCGCTGGTGGCTGACTCGGTGGGTAGTGGGGACAGGGGGAAAGCGTTCGGGCTGCACCGGGCGATGGATACCATGGGCGCCGTCCTGGGTCTGGGGCTGGCTGCCCTGATTATCTATCTGGTTCAGGGGGGAGGTGTGGAGCTCAGCCTGGCGAGCTACCGGTGGCTGGTGCTGGTAGGCATTGTCCCGGCGGTGCTGGGGGTGCTGGTGCTGTTGACGCTGGTCAAGGAGGCGCGCCGTAACAGCCCTGGCGGCAGTAAAGTTAATGGGTTCAGGCTGTCCGGCGTTGACGGCAGGTTTAAGATATTTCTGGCGGTTATGGCGGTGTTTACTCTGGGCAACTCCAGCGATTTTTTTGTTATACTGCGGGCGCAGAACCTGGAGGCATCAGTGTTCCAGATTACCCTGATGCTGGTGGTATTCAATCTTGCCTACTCTATGACATCGTTGCCGGCGGGTGTAATATCTGACCGGCTGGGGAGGCGGCGGGTGATTGCCCTGGGCTGGCTCATCTATGCGCTGGTGTACCTGGGATTTGCCGCTGCTTCAAGCCTGTGGCAGATATGGCTGCTGTTCGCTGCCTACGGCATTTACTATGGGATAGTGGAGGGGGTAGCCCGGGCATTTGTTGCCGACCTGGTGCCTGAGGAGAGGCGGGGCACCGCCTACGGCCTGTATCACGGCGTTGTCGGTCTTACGCTGCTGCCCGCCAGCCTGATTGCCGGCTGGCTGTGGGATGCTGTAAGCCCGCAAGCCCCCTTTTACTTCGGGGCGGGTCTTGCCTTCCTGGCTATGCTGGGGATTATGGGGCTGGTCAGTGAGCGGCAATCCGTTTAATCAATGACTATATTATCTATCAGCCTTGTCCTGCCGAACTTTACTGCCAGAGAGACAACTACCGGGGGTGTAATTGTACCCAGTTCTTCCAGGGTATCGGCGCCGGCGATGCTTACATAGTCAATGTCCGCGAGCGGCTCTCTTTGAATCAGCGTGGTCATCTGCTGGCGGATGTTGCTGGCGTCTGTTTCGCCCTGTGCCCAGAGCTTTTGAGAGATCGGAAGAGCACACGTCTGAACTCCAGTCACCGCTCATTATC
>CAYUBP010000194.1:0-2690 GCA_964443115.1 uncultured Dehalococcoidales bacterium
CCCGCCCCGCAGCAGAAGGCGTTCTCCTGCTTCCGTATCATCTCCACCAGCTCAATGCCGGGAATGGACTTCAGTATATCCCGGGGCTGCTGGTAGACGCCGTTGGTACCGCGCCGCCGCTCTATGGGCGGTGTGGTCACCCCCCACAGCCCGCGCTCTCCTTCCCAGGGCGTCCACGGCTCGCTGAGCCGGCTTAAAGAACACGAATCGTGGTAGGTCAGCCTCATGTCAACGCGGTTGCTGAGCTTGAGGGCTCCCTCTTTGACCAGCTCGGCGACATACTCCACCAGGTGCACCACACGGAACCCCAGGTCGCTGGTGGCTATGTTGAGCATCTTGGGGTAGTCAACCTTCCACATCCGGTAGCCCTCGGCGCAGCTCAGGAGCAGTGTGGCGGCGCCGCTATCTCTAACCGCCTTGATATTGCGCTCCGCCAGTTGCCGCGCCTCGTCTATCATGCCCACGGAGAAGAGCATGTTACCGCAGCACCACTCGTCGGGCATCAGCATGAATGGAGTGCCCGAGGCGTCCAGTATCTTCGCCGTTGCCCGCGCTATCTCCGGGTTGGTATAAGACGCCGAGCAGCCGACGAAGTAGAGCACGTCAGCCTTAGCCGCCGGCTTGACCCCTGCACCCGCCAGCCACCCGGTGCGGTTGGCGTGTGGGGAGCCAAAGTAGTTGTGCCTGGTGGCAATATTCCTGGCTATCTTCTTCTGCTCGGGCATGGGGCCCCTGCCGTCCTTGACCGCCTTTACCCGGAGTGCCTCCAGCGTAAGCTCTATCTCCAGGTCAAGGTTACGCTTGCAGCCGACGTCGCAGGCGCCGCAGAGGTTACAGGTGTAGAGTATCTCCAGCAGTTTATCCGAGTATTCCAGCCTTCCCTCAGCCATGCCCAGCCCGATTCTCATCTTGCCGTAGGCGCCATACGAATCAAACACGTACCTCGTGGCGCTGGGACACCTGGTGCTGAATTTGACCCCCGGCATGTAGGTGTGGTCTACCCAGGTGCAGCCTTTGCACTTGATGCACCGGCTCATATCAAAGATGAAGTTGTCCAGCCGGGTTATATCCAGGCTCACTTTCTCCTTGGGCATCTTGTCCTCCTAAAAACACAAATTACCCGGGTTCATAACATTGTTGGGGTCAAAGACCTTCTTCACCCTCCGGAGCGCCGTGGCATATCCCGCGGCTCTCTCGTAGACCATCGGTGCCAGTTCCCCGTAGGGGCGGGTGAAAACAGCCCCTTCGTTCAGCAGGGCTTGAGCCGCCTCATGATATAAGTTCTTGATGTTCTGCACACCAGCCATATCTGCAGGGTCGTAGAACAGGTTGAATTCAAGGTGGCAGGCGCGGTTGTGCTCTATCGGCTGCAGGTAGCCGCCGATGTCGCTAACCGGGTAGTCGTGCCTGGCGGCTAGCCCTTCCATGATAGCGATGAACTTCGCAGCCAGGCCGGGCTTGGTGATGAAGAACAGGCTCTGGCACGCCCCCCTGTAGCAGTTCTTCCAGTAGGTCGTTTCTTTGGGCCAGGGGCTGCGCAGCACCGGCAGCAGCTTCTTTCCCAGCCCGGGGAAGCTGGGGAGGCTCTCCCCCAGGGAGACCCCGGTAGAGCCGTCCCTTAAGACTCTACCTATCGCCTGCTCTTCATAGGCTATCTTCTGCTCCGGGCGGTACTGAAGCCCGCTGATGACCAGGGCCAGAGTCCAGGGGGGCAGGGATGCCCTTAGCCCCTCAAAGTCCCGGGACATGTCCTCGCTGATAATGGATGCCAGGTTGATGTTGTTCAGGAGCAGGCACTCCTGTCCGATTCTGAGCCTGAGTATCCTGTACAGAAAGTCAAGGGCGTAGTTTAGCTCGCGGACAGGAGCGAAGAGGACTTTATCAATCCTGGGCATTAGCTCAATCTTGAGGTTTGCCCAGGTGACTATCCCCATCGTCCCCTGGGCGCCCTGTAAAAGCCGGTAAAAGTCCAGGCCCGGCCCCGAGGGATTAGCCCCCTTTGATGGAGAATCAGGATAGCCGGTCACCGAGGCGGAGCCGGTGCGGAAGATTTCCCCCGTGGGCCAGACTACCTCCATGCTTTGCAGCGGCTCACCGTAGTCGTAGACGGTGTTGGTGGGCACCTCCCTTTCCAGGTAATCGGTGACCACCGAGCGCAGCGCATGGGGCGCAAGCGGCATTATCATCCGGTAGCCCCTTTTCCCCAGCTCGGCGGTGAGCTGCTCCCAAGTCGTGCCCGCCTCTACCCTAACCCTCCGGTTAAGCTCATCTATCTCCAGGACACGGTTCATCCGGGAAAGGTCAACGACGATGCCACCCTGTTTTGGGATGGCAGCCCCGGTGAAATGAACCTGCGAGCTTACCGGCACTACCGGTATCAGGTTTTCATTAGCCAGCTGCATTATTTTCTGCACCTCGCTGGCATCTTTTGGCTTGACGACATAGGTTGGCGCGCCTGGAGGTGCGAGGCTGGAGTCCCTGGAGTACGCCTCCAGGACTTCGGGGCTATCAGCAAAGTTACCCGCCCCGGCTATCTCCACAAGCTGAGCCTTTATACTCATAGTCTGACCTCCCGTTTTTGCTTATCAGCCTGATAATCAGGCTATACCGGGGTATGCTATCAGGTGCAGCTTCTTTCTAATGGGTGTCCTCAGGTCTTAAGGGTGCCCCTTAGAGTAATTGCCAGTAGC
>CAYUBP010000195.1:0-2599 GCA_964443115.1 uncultured Dehalococcoidales bacterium
GTATGTCCTGTCCTCGCCTGTGGTTGTGGATACTGGTGTTGGTGTTAGCGTCGGTGTTGCTGTAGCTGTGGCCGTTGGTGTTGGTGTTGCAGTTGCCGATGGCGTTGGCGATGCTGACGAACCGCAACCTGCCAGCACTAGGGCTAACAGCAGAGCAACGGTGGCTAGTAACGCTACAAGCCTCCTATTCTTCACCTCATTTACCTCCTTCCTATACAAGATATTTATAAGACGTTCCTGGTGAGTTGATATGAAACCTGTTAGCTCATATACCACCCCCTTCAGCAATTATTTAGTGTTATAGAAAGCCGAAGGGCTCAGACACACATGTATTCGTGTGTCTGAGCCCTTTACTAGCCCGACCAACATAGCGAACTAATCGCCCGGGGAGTAATCTGCCCATGTTGCCCTCACCGAGGCCCCCTCCACTCTTATGCCTATCTATTCTCTTTCAAATACTTTCCTTCCGCTCATAATGCACAATCGTCTCATATATACCTATATAACGTAATTCCAAGGGAAAAAGTTCATTTTTCCTGTGAAATCTCTGAGGACCCGTTCCTGAGAAGGAAAGAATCGTAGTAGTTTTTCAAATATAACAGGTTATTCTTTTACGTAGTCCATTAGACTCCCCATCTATAAGTATAACGGAGTTCCCAAATCACCGAAATGCGAACGCCTGAAGATGCCAGGTGCTCTGCCTGCTCACGCCCCAGTTCGGTAAGGAGTAAGCCCCAGTAGTTGTTCGAGTGGAACCTCTCCTCCACCAAACTTTTTAGAATGAGGTTATTCAAAGTCGCTGGCGGAACTCTGACATCACTCCAGCTCCAACCTAGGCTATACTCCTCAGGTTGGTGGGTCTGCTCGTACTCGAGGATGCTCTTCAGCGCGTCTTTCTGCTTCTTGTTAAGGTCCATTTTAGTCACCTCCCAATAATGATGGTTTATGAGTGGTAGCTCTGCGTAGTATGTGTTTAGGTTTGGTGGAGGAGTCAGACTTACAGGTCTTCGGGAGGTCTATAACGAACCTTATCGTCAATGTTTTACTTCCCCTTGGGAAAGAGAGGGGGAAGATCCCATGCCCAGGGGATAGGTTGCTTACCTCAAGCTAAGAGCTTACTAACCAAACCGGCTCGGCTTCGTTATAATATATACAAGAGGAATGTCATAACAAGGAGGCGGAGGGTGAAAAAGGCAGTGGCACTCATGCTGGTATCGGCGGTATTTTTCGGGCTTCTCGGCTGCGGGCAGGCAGCCGCCGGGGAGGTGCTCAAGTCGGACAAGCCGCGGGACACCTCGCCGGCAGTCAGCCAGTCTGACATGGAGGTCCTGGTTGAGGGCAACAATGCCTTCGCCTTCGCCCTTTACCAGGCGTTAAAGGGAGAGGACGGTAACCTGTTCTACTCTCCCTACAGCATCTCCGAGGCGCTGGCGATGACCTACGCCGGCGCTCGCGGCGATACTGAGCTTGCCATGGCGGAGGCTCTGCATTTTATCCTGTCACAGGAAAGCCTGCACCCGGCGTTCAACAGCCTTGACCTTGAGCTTGGCTCCCGCGGGGAGGGTGCGCAGGGTAAGGACGGCGAAGGCTTCCGGCTGAACGTGGTCAACGCCATCTGGGGCCAGAAGGACTACCAGTTCCTCCAGCAGTTTCTTGATGTCCTGGCGGAGAACTACGGGGCGGGCTTGAGGATACTGGACTTCATCAATGAGACGGAAAAGTCCCGCGTCACCATCAACAACTGGGTGAGCGACCAGACCGAGGGCAGGATTAAAGACCTGATTCCACCCGGGGTGATAGACCATTTGACGCGGCTCGTGCTGACCAACGCCATCTACTTCAACGCCGCCTGGGAGTACCCCTTCAAAGAAGAGATGACGGCTGACGGCAGTTTCCGTCTGCTGGACGGCGGTGACGTCACCGTGCCGATGATGAACCAGACCGAGTGCTTCCGCTATGCCGAGGGCGACAACTACCGGGCGGTCGAGCTGCCATATGACGGCTTTGAGCTGTCAATGGTCATCCTGCTGCCCGAAGAGGGGCAGTTTGGTGCCTTTGAGCAGGCTCTGGATGCCGAGCTGGCTGAGGCGATTATCGGTGAACTGGAGAGCAAACAGGTGGTGCTGACCATGCCCAAATTTGAGTACGAAGCAAGCCTGGGCTTGAAGCAAGCTCTGACTGCGCTGGGTATGGGGATAGCCTTCACCGACGGCGCTGACTTCTCCGGCATGGACGGTAGCCGTGCCCTGCTCATCCAGGACGTGCTGCACAAAGCCTTCGTCTCGGTGGATGAAGCTGGTACCGAGGCGGCGGCGGCGACGGCGGTGATAGTGGGGCAGACATCAGCGCCGGAACGGGTGGAGATGAAGATTGACCGGCCTTTTATCTTCTTTATCCGCGATATTCAGACAGGAAGCATAATCTTTGTCGGGCGTGTCCTTAATCCGGCGGGATAGAGACCCTATCCCCCTTGGTTTCCCACTCTCCCTTACAGAGGGAGAGTGGGAAGGAGTAACAGCAAGCCCCGAACACACAGTGTTTGGGGCTTCTTCTTTTTCTGTCTTGCCTGCTTGACAAAGGGTGTCAAAGAGGGGCGAAG
>CAYUBP010000196.1:0-2575 GCA_964443115.1 uncultured Dehalococcoidales bacterium
GCGGACAGGTATCAGATGCCTGTCATTATTTTAACTGACCATCACCTGGCAACGTCCTACGCCACGGTAGAGAGGTTTGACCTATCGCGGGTAACTGTTGACAGAGGGCAGCTCTTCTCCCGAGAAGGGGTTGCGCCGGGGGAATATCTGAGACACCGGCTGACCAGGTCAGGCATCTCGCCCCGTGCCTTCCCCGGGGAGGAGGGGGTGCTGGTGGTCACCGATGCCGACGAGCATGACGAAGCCGGTCACCTTACAGAGGACGCTGCGACCCGGACACGGCAGGTGCAGAAGAGACTGCGCAAGCTTCTCGGTCTTAAGAAGGAGATGTCCCCGCCCGGGCAGCACGGGCCCAAGCGGGCGGAGATAACGCTGATTGGCTGGGGCAGCACCGCCGGCGCCATCAAGGAAGCGGTGGATATGCTGCACGGGAAAGGCTTGAGTGTTAACTCCCTGCACCTCAATGAACTCTGGCCCTTTCCGGCGGAAGCCGTTACCGATGCCCTGAGCCGGACAAACAACAGCTATGTCATTGAAAATAACGCCACCGGGCAGCTATCCCGCCTGATTAGAACCATGACCGGCAAAGAGCCGGGCGGCAGAATCCTCAGGTATGACGGTCGTCCGTTCACGCCGGCGCTCATCGCCGCCGAGGTGGAAAAGGGGGTGTGCTAGCATGGTGACCATGGCAGAGTATACCGGGCTGAAACCGGCGTGGTGTCCCGGCTGCGGCAACTTCGGTATCCTGAGGGCATTCAACAAAGCCCTGGTTGAGCTCGGCATTGAGCCACATCGGGTGCTGATGGTCTCCGGCATCGGGCAGGCAGGAAAGCTGCCCCACTACACAAGGGGCAACGTATTTAACTCTCTCCACGGCAGGCCGGTGCCGCCGGCGATTGGCGCTAAAATAGCCAACCCGGAACTAGTAGTTATCGCCATAAGCGGTGACGGCGATGCCTACGGCGAGGGCGGGAACCACTTCATTCACGCCATGCGCCGCAATCACGATATTACCTACCTGGTGCACAATAACCAGGTCTACGGTCTGACCAAGGGGCAGGCATCGCCCACCAGCGACACCGGCTTCGTCACCAGAACTACGCCCTACGGCGCCTCACCCCCGATATACCCCGTAGCCCTGGCGATAGCCGCCGGCGTCAGCTTTGCGGCAAGGGGCTTCGCCGGTGATGTTGACCACCTCACGGCAGTGATAAAGGCGGGTATCACCCACAGGGGCTTTGCCCTGATTGATATTCTCCAGCCCTGCGTCTCTTTTAACTTCAAGAACACCTACGCATGGTACCGGCAGCGGGTCTACAGGCTCGGGGATGACTATGACCCCGGCAACAGGCTGGCTGCCTGGGAGAAGGCGCAGGAATGGGGAGAGCGGATACCCATCGGTGTTATCTACCGCACGGAGCAGCCGACCTTTGAGGAGCAAATACCAGCCCTGCAAAAAGGGGTTCTTGTTAAGCAAAAGGTTCAGCCAGAGCTTGTGGAGCGGCTGATTAACGAATTCCTGTAAACGCCTCTTGGAAAGGAGGGGAACATGACCGGACGAAGTAACGTGATGCTGACATCAACCCAGGTAGCCCGGATACTGAACCTGCACATCAACACCGTGAGGCGCTGGAGCAACCAGGGGATACTGAAAGCCTACCGTATCGGGCCGCGGGGGGACAGGAGGTTCAGGCGCGAGGATATTGACAGCTTCCTTGAAGGCATAGCATGATAGATGAGGTTGCCTGCGCGCCGGCGATACCCGGGCGGTTAATGCAGACTAAACAGGGGCGAACCGAGTCCTACCGGGGGACAGCCGCTGCGCGCAAGTACCCCCTATGCAAAAGGAGAGAGATGGCATATTATATTACTGAGGACTGTATAAACTGCGCCGCCTGCGAGCCGGAGTGCCCCAACCAGGCAATTAGCGAGGGGGATATTATCTATGTAATTAACCCGGGCCGGTGCACCGAGTGTGTCGGTGCCCACGAGGCGCCGCACTGCGCTGCCGTCTGCCCCGTGGATACCTGTCAACCAGACCCCAGCCGCCCGGAGACAAGGCAGGAGCTTCTGGAGAAGTGGCGGCGTCTGCACCCGGGGAAAGAGCCGGCGCCGGGGACCTACTAGCTAGGGAGCAGGGCATGGGAAAACTGCGCATTGTGTCCTACAGCAGCCAGCCGTTTCTGGACCGGCGGGAGGCGGGAAGACTCCTCGCTGGCGAACTGGGCGAGTGGCGGGGAAAGAATGCGGTGGTGCTCGGCATACCCCGCGGCGGCGTGGTTGTCGCCCGGGAACTTGCCCTGGCTCTGGACGCCGAACTGGACGTGGTGCTGGCGCACAAGCTCGGCAGCCCCGGGCACGAGGAGCTGGCTATAGGCTCCGTAGCCGAGGACGGCAAGCTGTTTCTGGATAAGGCGCTGGTACGGGAACTGGGCGTTCCGGACGCATACATCCAGCAGGAGAAAAAGTACCAGATGGCTGAAATTTCCCGCCGCATCAGCCTCATCCGCCGCCTGCGCCCGAAGGTGCAGATCGGAAGAGCACACGTCTGAACTCCAGTCACCGCTCATTATCT
>CAYUBP010000197.1:0-2574 GCA_964443115.1 uncultured Dehalococcoidales bacterium
GCCGCTCACACCCCCACCTGCTGGCTAGCCCAGACGCCGGATTGTACATCTCCCCTTGACCATACACATTTTGCGGCATATACACTACGGAATAGTCAGCAAAACCCTACAAAAATTGGCGACAATTCCTGACATACTTCTACCGGTTTCACGAATATAATGTAACTGTTTTGCAGCAGTGAAAAACCGACGTCTTGCTGCCGTTGACTGCACGCAATAGAACGAGAATAAGACTGGAAAATAGAAGTCCAGTTAAAGGCGGGCTCTGCCAGGGGAGACCGGGGCAAATTTCCAGCTTATTGCAGGCTAAGCTGGACGGGTCAGTCTCTCCCCCTCCCGTTGCTGCCCTGGGCATAATCGGGCAAGTGGCATCCCGCCCAATTCCCGGCGTATTAAGTCAGCAGAGGAAAGTGTAATACGAAGGAGGAGACCGTATGAGGTGACAGCAGAATTCATTCGATTGAATCAAGGTTGGGAAAATATTATCAGGAGGTTTTTCATGGAGAGGGACAAACTGATAGTGCTCCTGACCAGCATCGTGTTGGTCTTAGTGCTGGTGCTATCTGGCTGCGAAGGTGGAGGTGGGGGAGGCACGTCAGGGGACAAGGACTACCGGGTGCTGAGCCCAAGAGGTATCCAGATGCCAGTGGAAACTGTCGCCCTGGCAGAGCGCCTTGATACCCTGGACGGCAAGAACATGTGGGTCACTCAAGCAGAGGCCGACCCCATTATCATGCCTGCCCTGTGGGAACGATTGCAGGAGGAATTCCCCAATGCAAGCTGGCACATGACGGAGAGCTCCATGAGAGGGCCGAAAAAGCTGACGGCAGAGGAGATGGAAACGGCTGGTGCCATCATACAGGGGGTAGCCTGGTGAGGCGGTGCGACTGACGAGCAGGTACGCTACGTCGCAGACATGGAGAAAGCAGGCATCCCAACAGTGATGCTAGGGTTTGCTGACCAGCAGCTTCTTGGTAAGCAGTTAGCTTTAATAAGAGGCGTCCCCAACATACGATGGGTAGACGTCCCCCGTGTTGGTTCCGGCGCGGAGAGGGTGGATACCTTTTTTGATGAGGTCATCAAAGCTTTAACCGACCCGCTGACGGATAAGGAGAAAGAGAGCGGACTATATCAACCACCGCCTGACCCGAGGATTTGTTTTGAGGGCACTCTTGACGATGCCCAGGAGTTCTTCCAGAAGACAACTCCCATAGAGGCTTGCCGGCAATGCCCCATATCTATGTGGACCGATGGGTTACCAATAATAATCCCTACCGAGGAGAAGGTCGCGGAGATGCTCACCGGCACCAGCCACCCCGCGGAAGAGCAGGTAAAGCTTCCTCTTGACATTTCGGCAACGAGAAAGGCAGGAACCGCGATGACCTTTTATCCCTATGCATGGTCAACCAGCGTCGAGAAGGTAGCGGTTAATGCAGTAATGGCCGGCTGCAAGCCGGAGTACATGCCGGTATGTCTTGCCATTGCATCCACAGGGGGCCAACTGCCGAATAGTAACGGTTTCTGGCACGGCTGGATTACTGTCAGCGGCCCTATTGCCAAGGAGATAGGGATGAACGCCGGAAGCGGTTCCCTCAACCCGGGCAACCCGGCCAACGCCAGCATCGGCCGCAGCCTCCAACTGATGATAACTAACTTCGGCGGTGCCGTACAAGGTATAAACCGCACAGATTACGGAAGCCCATTCAACATGGGGGGCACCTGTATTGCCGAGGATGACGAGGCACTACCTGCAGGCTGGCTAGGGTTGAACGAAGAGTCCACCTATTACAAGGATGGGAATGCTGTCAATTACACGAAGAACGATAGTATAATTACGCTTTCATGGTGCGAAGGCTCGATTTTAGCTACCCAGTTTGCCCCGTCCTCGTTCCGGGGCTTAATATCAGAGGGTTACGGGGGCATGGCGCGGCGCCTGGGGGTTGAAGGTATTCCCGGACCCCACAACTTCCTGGAGTACATCTTACCTGAGCTTATAATGGATGCTCCGCGAAGCTGGGTCTTAATGATGCACCCTGCGATGGCTGAGAGCTTGAAAGACTACGGCTTTGCATCCAAAGCGGCGGTAGGTAGTTGGATGAAAGAGGCCAGCTATATACCCGCGGTTGAGTATAAGAAGTATGGCTGGTACGACACTTCCACGGACAGCGGCAGAAGGAATGAGTCAACCTCAGGGAAGCCGTGGAATGACCTGCCTGACGATTACATGGTTCCTTCCATCAGCAATGTACGTATAATCGTGGGTATGGCACCAGGAGATGAGACGTGTATCGCAGTTAGGGGTGGACTCACCGCCTATCCCATAGACCCATGGCGCTAAGGACTTAGCTCAAGTACGTTAAGATGAGGGGAGGGTGGGCTTCACCACCACCCTCCCCTCTACGGGCTGGCAAGCAGACATGCCTGAAGCTTCTGAAGCCAGCCTCATATAGCTCCGCATTGGCACATTTTTTATTACGCGGGGATGCCATGCCTGTTTTCTGGTAATTTGACATCATTCGGCACGCCCTTCAATGCCAGATCGGAAGAGCACACGTCTGAACTCCAGTCACGAGA
>CAYUBP010000198.1:0-2509 GCA_964443115.1 uncultured Dehalococcoidales bacterium
TTTTTTGCAGGCTGACCAGGCCCATCGGCACTTCAGCACCAATTGGGCTCTTTTCTATCTTTCTGATTAAAGACATCATGGACTCAAGCCCGGTAGAGTATTGATATCCACAGCCGGCGAAGAATATGGTCTCTGCCACTTTAGGCAGCATCAGGTCTTTAGCCCACTTTGCCCCTGCCTCTTTTGAGACGCCTAACACGTTCTGCTTAGAAGTAATATTATCTGCTATATAAACTAACCCTGGCGGAATTAGCTCCCTGGCTTTCTTTTCCATCTCGTACCCCGCTTGATACAGGTACCTGTCTAATTACTGACAAATGCCATAATACGAAGGCATTAAATCAATCTTATTTCAGGACTTTTAAGCAAAAAGCAGCTTCTAGGAGGATGTTAAATGCCGCTGGACCAGCCCCACCACATCCGCAGGATACTTGGCAACCTCCACACCGACTTCCCTGAGAGCGGCTACCTTGCTCTGCGGCGTGCCCTTGCCATCTCCGTGGATAATTGCACCGGCATGACCCATCCGTTTCCCTTCGGGAGCACTCAGACCGGCGATGTAGGCGACGACCGGCTTGGTCATCCACCGGTCAATATACTCCGCCGCTTTCTCCTCCTGGATACCCCCTACCTCGCCAACGATTACCACAAGGTCAGTGCCCCGGTCTTCCTCAAAGAGAGCCAGAAGGTCAGGCATGTTGGTGAATACTACCGGGTCGGCTCCCATGCCGACAACGGTGCTCTGCCCGAAGCCAGCCTTTGCCAGGTTAATACTGATTTCGTAAGAAAGGGTGCCGCTCCTGGAAATCACCCCGATGCGACCCGGGGTAAACATGTTGCCGGGCATGATGCCCATCTTGGCTTCACCGACGGTGATAATGCCGGGGCTGGTGGGGCCAACAATCTGCACCACGCGGTCGCTGGCATATTCCCTGATTTCCATAACATCATGTATCGGTACATGCTCAGTAACCACGACTATCAGCCTGATACCGGCGTCTATGGTCTGTACAGCAGCATCTTTAACCCCGGCCGGTGGTACAAAGAAAACGGAACCCTCAGCCCCCTCCTTAGCTACAGCCTCGGCAACAGTGTCATAAACCGGAATTCCCTCCACTACCTCACCACCCTTGCCGGGAGTAACTCCGGCGACAATGTTGGTGCCGTATTCCAGCATCCACTTGGTCTGGACGCGCCCGATTTTACCGGTTATGCCCTGCACCATGACTCTGGTCTCCCGGTCTAGCAGAATGCTCATGCTCCCCCCTCAAGCAGCCGGGCAAGTTGCTCCACCCCTTTTTCGGTGGAAACATCGGTGACTACATGAACCCCATGCTTTTCAAATATCTCCCAGGTCTCTTCCTGGTGATTCCCCAGAGCCTTGGCTACCACGGGTATGGTAACATTGTGCTCCTGCATATAACGGACCACACCCTTAGCCCCTTCATGTATTGGGTTGATTCCCCCGTAGACATTAATGAAGATTGCCCTTATTCCTTTCTTTTGCAGAACCAGGCCCATCACGTTGTATAGAAGGTCAGCGGTGATGGCTCCTCCCGTTTCCAGAAAGTTAGCCGGGTGCATTTTCCGGCTGATGATGTCCATGCTAGCCATTCCCAAGCCAGCGCCGCTGGCGATAATGGCTATATCCCCGTCAAGCTCCACATAGGTGACACCTATTTCACGCCCCTTCTGCTCCAGGGGATTAGAGATTCGGTTCTTTAAACCCAAAGAGAGGTCGGAGTGGCGGTATAGACTGGAATCGTCTATCTCCACCTTGGCGTCAAGCGCCAGGTAGCCTCCGCGGTTAGTCCGCACCAGTGGATTGATTTCAGCTACTATTGCGTCATACTTGCGGAAAACAGCGTAGAGATTGCGGAGAATGGTAGCCACCTGCACCAGCTCATTCCCACGCAGGCCAGCCTCTTTAGCCATCAGCTGCGCATCCGGGAGTATTCCCTTAATGGCAGGTACCTGCCGGGAGACCACCAGCTCAGGATGGGCTTTAGCCACCCCTTCAATGGAGACACCGCCGGCAGCGCTTAGAATGGCTACCGGGGTGCCGTTATACTCGTCTATGGTGACTCCCAGATATAATTCCTGGACAGGCTCGACCTTCTGGGCTACCATTACCTGCTGCACCGGTAAGCCTCCGATTGTCAGACCAAGTGTGTGGCGGGTAGTGTCTGCCACGCTAGTCAGGGACCCGGCAACCTGGACTCCTCCAGCCAGGTAGCGACCTCCGGTCAGTACCTGAGCCTTTATTACGACAGGCAGCCCTATCTCCTGTGCTCTTTCCTGAGCCTCTTCCGGACTGGCTGCCAGGGCATAATTGGGTACAGGTATGCCGCCGCGCCGGAATAGCTCAATTCCTTCGAACTCGTACAGTCTCATAGCCGTTATCCTACATAGGATACCCCACTGGGGACAGGTGAGTCAAATTGCCCTGTAACACTGCGCACCCCGGATTTTACAAATAGTCCTCATAGATGCTAGACTAATACAATAT
>CAYUBP010000199.1:0-2467 GCA_964443115.1 uncultured Dehalococcoidales bacterium
CTAGCTCAACTGCCCGCTCCAGCCGGCGGTTGAGGATGACCAGGTTAGCACCACGCCCCGCAAGGGCAAAGGAGATTGCCCTTGCGGCACCGCCCGCTCCCATGATAACCACCTTTTTCCCTTCCGGCTTGATGCCAGTGACGAGCAGAGCTTGTAGAAACCCGGCGGCGTCAGTATTGTACCCTTTCAGTATACCGTCGCTATTCACGATGGTGTTGACGGCGCCTATCTTTTTAGCCAGCCCGTCCAGCTCATCCAGACATGGAATAACACTTACCTTATGGGGTATGGTCACATTCAGCCCCCGGATATCCAGGGCTCTCATGCCGCTAATGGCATTAGCCAGTTCCCCACTCTTTACCCGGAACGGTATATAGACAAAATCCAGCCCCAGCGCCGCAAAAGCAGCGTTATGCATCGCCGGCGAAAGGCTATGCTCCACCGGGTCGCCGATTATGCCGCAGCACCCGGTCTTCCCTGTTACTAGCATGGTGCCACCACATCGTACAGCCTTCTCAGGTCGCTGACCGGTACCTGACCGGAGGCAGACTCCATGCCTGGTTCAACAGAGCCGTAGGTGAAATCGCCGCCGACCAGAGGACACAGAACGCGGCTTATCACCCCGAGAGACCCCATGGCAAAGGCGATTACCCTGGCTCCAGCAAACCCCCGGATAAGATTCAGAACAGTAATGTTGTCCTCAAATGTCTGGGCGGTGGTCACCACTTTACAAATATCGGCACCGGCAGCTACCTGCCTCTGGACTATCTCTTTAAGACTATCAAGTGGGGGTGTCCCCTTCAAATCATGAAACGAAAGGAGGCATATTGCCTGCTTCTTAACCAGCTTCACCGCCTCCGCCAGCTCAAGCGTCTCCAGCTCAATGTCAACTACGTCTGCCCCCAGCTCAATGGCTCTGACAAGCTCGTCCACCCTCTCCACCTCCCCGCGGCTCCACATGCCGCCCTCGGCGGCACGCCGGTTGCAGGCTATCCACGGCTTATCAAGCTGCTCCGCCAGCTCCTGCCAATCTTCGCCGATAAGGTCAATCCGCAGCTCAAGCAAATCGGCAGACTGCTCAGCCTGCCTTAGCACAGACAGGTCACTACTCGTGACTACAGCGCAGATTCTAGGTCTCGTCATATCCACCTGCCAGGGCCTGTTCTACCAGAGACGGGGTTACCTCGTCAGAGATAATAACCCTGCCAATAGTCCTGGGCAGAATAAACCTTATCCTGCCGTTTACAATCTTTTTATCATGCTCCATCGCCTGGATTAGCCTGTCCACGGCGAGGTCTGGCATCTCTACCGGCAGTCCGGCTCTCCGAATGAGCTTCACCAGACGGCTCTGCTCACTCCGGCTGAACATACCCAGACTGACGGCAATCCTGCCCGCAGCTATCATACCGATGGCAACCGCCGGGCCATGACCAATTTTGAAGTCCGATACCGACTCAACGGCATGCCCTATCGTATGCCCGTAGTTTAAGAGATTCCTCAGTCCAAAGTCCCGTTCGTCCTTCTCAATAATCATTGCCTTGACCCTGACTGACCGGAAAACGACCTCCTCAATGACTTTACTGTCCAGCGTCCTTACCCGGTCAAGATTGTTCTCAAGATAGGTGAAGAATCCCTTGCCCCGGATTACCGCATACTTGATAACCTCTGCCAGACCGCCCGTGACCTCTGCTTCAGGCAGGGTCGCCAAGGTGGCAGTATCACTGACCACCAGCCGGGGCTGGTAGAACGCTCCGATTTTGTTCTTGAGCCTGCCGTGGTCCAGGGCTACCTTACCGCCGATACTGCTGTCCACCTGCGCCAGCAGTGTGGTCGGTACCTGCACCAACGGCACCCCCCGCTGGTAGGTAGCAGCGACAAAACCCGCCAGGTCACCGATAACCCCCCCGCCCAGAGCCAGGACAGGCGTCTTCCGCTCGGCATGAATATCAGCAAGCTCCTGGTACAGCCTGCCTGCTGTCTCTAGCGACTTATGCTCCTCACCGTCAGGCACCAGCAGGGTATCCACCCTGAAGCCATCCCTGGTGAGGTTTTCCGCCAAAACGTCGCCGTACAGCCCCCTGACCACAGGGCTGGTGATAATCACCAGCCTCTCGCCGGCTAAATCCCTGAGCCATTGCCCCGCCTGCGAGAGAATGCCGGAGCCAATGTGTATCCGGTAACTCCGGCTGCCCAGCCTTACACTAACCATTCGCATATCTTTATCACCACCCGTATTACTTAGAGCAAAAGCCTGTTGATGGCAACGGCAAGACCGCTATGGTCAACATCAAGAGTTATATGGTCAGCCACTGCCTTGACCTCATCCGGGGCATTCTGCATGGTAATCGCCAGCCCGGCGGCAGATAGAAACGAAATATCGTTAGTCCCATCCCCGATAGCGACAATCTCACCCATAGACATCTCCAGGTGTGAAGCCAAGATCGGAAGAGCACACGTCTGAACTCCA
>CAYUBP010000200.1:0-2441 GCA_964443115.1 uncultured Dehalococcoidales bacterium
CCGGTGCTCTATCCACCTGAGCTACAGGGGCGGGTTACTCTGGTCAAATTCACCCATAATAATTTACAATAAATGCCCCCCCCTTGTCTAGCTCAGACAGCCCTGCCTCTTGCTGAGGGGCGCTGGAGTTGGCTTAAGGGAAAGCAGACAAGCCACATAATCCGCTTGTTTATGAAGATTGACATCCAGATTCGCTACGCCTAAAATCAAGTCAGGGGGACAAGATTGGCTTCAGCAAAAGAAAAGACATATTACAGGGCAGTCCAGCGAGCCGTAGCGGCAGTTAACTCCGCGGCAACATTAAAAGACAAGCTGGATGTAATCACCAGAGGCACCGCCGCTTCCATGAGAACCGGTGCTTCACTCGTACTTCTTGACTCCAGCAGAAAGAAGCTGGTGCACAGCGCATCGTGGCGGGTACCCCAGTCATATCTGCGCAAGGGTGTTCTGGATGCCGATAAGAGTCTATCTGAAGTGCTTGCCGGGAAGCCGGTTGTCATCGCTGACGCAGTCAGGGATAGCCGCATACAGTACCCTGAAATGGCTGCTAAAGCCGGGATTGTCTCCATATTAGGCATCCCCGTAATGTCGCATGGTCTAGCCGTGGGCAGCATCAGAGTCTACAGCAGAGAGCCGCGTGAGTTCACCAATCAGGACATCGGCTTTGTGACCACTATGGCAAATTTAGCCGCCACGGCCCTTAGCGAGAACCTGTTGTCCCTTGAAAAAGGAGAGGCGAAACCGGATAGCGCCCAGACATCAACTATTGCAACTACTTTGCAACAGGCGCTCTCCGTGACTTTTGCCCATCCCAGCGAGGAAGAGTTTGCCCGCATACTGGACTTCTATAACGTAGAGTGGGTATACGAGCCCCGCTCCTTCCCGCTGAAATGGGAAGGTGAGAGAGTGACTGAAATGTTTACTCCTGACTTCTACCTGCCCGGCCTCGACCTCTACGTGGAAATTACTACCCTCAAGCAGAGTCTGGTTACAGAGAAGAACCGTAAGCTGCGGCATCTCAAGGAGCTATACCCTGAAGTCAAGATAATGCTTCTTCACAGAAACGAGTATGACCGCTTACTGGCAAGATATGGCTGCGGCCCACTGGCACAGAGCCGTGCCCGAGGTATCAGCCGTATTCTATATTCCTCTGTCGAAATTCAGGACAAGGTGGCGGAGCTGGCTGACCGGATTTCTAAGGATTATGCCGGGCGCCGTCCGGTGATGGTGGGCGTGCAGCGAGGTTTCATCTGCTTTATGGCTGACCTCATCAGGCACACAACTATTCCTCTTGATATAGACTTCATCACCATTTCCTACTACAGCGGCAGTGACCATTCCATGTTCAAGATTACAAAAGACGTAGACCTGAATATTTCCGGGAGGCATGTTATTGTGGTGGAGGGTATAGTAGACACCGGCATGACACTCAATTCCATTTTGAACCATCTGCGCCCAAAGAAGCCGGATAGCCTGGCGGTATGCACCCTGCTGGACAAACGGGTACGCCGTATAGCGGATATTCCCCTTGAATATGTAGGCTTTGAAGTACAAGACGAATTCGTGGTTGGGTACGGGCTGGACTACGGAGAGGAATACCGGAATCTTCCCTTCATCGGCATCCCTGAAGTTGAGGGGCCTGCTGCAACACATCAAGCGGGAAGTCACTAAAAAGAAAAGCCCCAGGTAACCTTTGCACCCCGGATTTCCTTCCTGGCAGCTTCTTTTCGGTTGGGTCCTACTCGGTTGTTTTGACCGCTTTACAGCAACCTAACTTCTTTTCGGGTGACCTACTCAGTTGCCACTTCAGTAGTCTATCACCACTGCTCTGATTACCTGGAGCATTTCTAGTATTGCATACTCCCGCCGGACTGTCAAACCGACTAATGGCAAAAGAGGGGATAAGAGAAGCCCTGACAGAGGAAAATACGTGTAACATTAATGTAAAAACTCTGCTTTACGGGCCGACCGGCTGGAAGCCTGAGTTGAGGTCTCATTTGGGCGTTATTATGGTAGACTGGCACCTGTGACGTAATCAAAGAAGACTATTTACCCTGCGCTATCAATCTGCGCAGCTGGATAACCATTTCCGGGGTGTCAATTTTCATGGGACATCTTATCTTGCACCGCCCGCAGGTCAGGCAGGTATAAGCCAGCGCAGCACCTTTGTCCCTGTTATCCGCTATCATTGCCGCCCAGACGGCACCTATGCCGGCAAAGTACTTGTCTCCAAAGTAGCCTGCCGTTACGCCAAAGACAGGACACTCGTAAAGACAACCGCCACATCTCAGGCAGTAAAGTGCCTGGCGTAACACCGGGTGCTTAGCCAGCCCGGTCCTTCCCCCATCTAAGAAGATAACGTAAAACTCCCCTGGGCCATGAGCCCCGTACGAGATCGGAAGAGCGTCGTGTAGGGAAAGAGTGTAGGATAGGGTGTTGGT
>CAYUBP010000201.1:0-2421 GCA_964443115.1 uncultured Dehalococcoidales bacterium
ATCTCAGCTTCTGACCGGGCTTCGGAATACGTCCCAGCAGGTCAAGGACAAAGCCGGCTACCGTTTCATAGTCACCCTCTGGCAGCCCAAGCCCCATCTCCTGGTTGGCTTCTTGGATATCCATGCCGCCATCAATCTGGAAGGTGTACTCGTTGATTGCCTCAAACTCCTTATCGGCAGCCGCCAGTTCATCACCCACCGGGCCGACTATTTCTTCTACCAGACGGCTGAGGCTGACTATGCCCGCCGTGCCGCCATACTCATCAACGACTACCGCCACCCGGAAGTTCTTGTCTCTCATCTCGGTAAACAGCTCCCTGATGTGCTTGGACTCCGGGGCGAAGTAAGCGGGGCGGATGAGTTCATCTATAGTGCTGTCGTTGGTGACAGTGCCCTTGGCCACCGCCATAAGCACATCTTTAACCGAAAGAATGCCCACGGTATTGTCCATGCTGTCCTGGTACACCGGGAAGCGGGATAGCGGCGACTCGGCATAGGTGGCAAGGAACTCGGCCAGAGTAGTCCCCTTCTCCACCCATACCACCTCGGTCCGCGGCACCATGACCTCTCTGACCGGCCGGTCGCCGAAGTCAAACACCTTGTGCAGCATCTCTGCCTCGTCCTCTTCCACCGTGCCCTCTTTATGCCCTACTGAAATCATGGTGCGGAACTCTTCATGGCTGAATGTCGGCTTGGACTCGGCGCTCTCCCCGAACAGCTTGGTAAAGCTCAAGCCCATGCGGTTCAGAAGATAGACCACCGGGTAAAAGACAATTGAGATAAACTCTATAGGCCTGGCATAAGCGAGGGCTATCTTCTCCCCGTGGCGAGCGGCAAGAGTCTTCGGGATAAACTCGGCAAGGATTAAAGTAACTATTGTTATGGCGATGGCGGCGATGGCCGCCCCCAGGTTCTCCCCCCACAGCGATACGGCTATCAGTGTACCCACAGTGGCTAAGGCTGTCTCAAAAAAGTTGATGCCGAGCAGGACGGTAGCCAGGAACTTCTCCGGCTTCTCCATAATCTTAGCCACTATTCTGGCATTGGGACGCCCGGTCTCTATCAGGTGCTGGATGCGAAGTTTCTGCATACCGATGAAAGCCGTCTCGGCACTGCAGAAAAAGGCTGATAGCGCCAGGCAGACCACGAAAAGTACTATATATACAATACTCATATAGCTGGCGGTCACCCGTTTCCAACCGCAGTTTCATAATAGCATTGACTGCTGGGTGTGTCAAAAGCGGTTTTTCCTGTTATAATCTGATACGTGAAAATCCTGGGTATTGAGACTTCATGCGATGAGACCGCCGCCGCCGTGGTGGAGGACGGCTCAAGGATTCTGTCCAATCAGATTGCCTCCCAGATAGAAATCCACGCCCGCTACGGCGGGATTGTCCCCGAGGTCGCCTCGCGGCAGCACATGCTGGCGATAGTCCCTGTGCTCCAGCAGGCGATGGCTGAGGCTGATGTCACCTGGGGTGAGCTGGCGGGTATTGCTGTCACCATGGGGCCCGGGCTTGCCGGCTCGCTGCTGGTGGGGGTGAACACCGCCAAGGCGGTTGCCTTGGCTCAGGGCTTGCCGCTGACCGGCGTCAATCACCTTGAGGGGCACATATACGCCAACTGGCTTGCCAGTAACACCATTGATTTTCCGGTGGTGTGCCTCATCGTCTCCGGCGGGCACAGCGACGTGGTGCTCATGAGAGGGCACGGCGATTATGTGTTACTGGGGCGGACGCGGGACGACGCCGCCGGCGAAGCCTTTGACAAGGCAGCCAGAATCCTGGGGCTGGGCTACCCGGGTGGTCCCGCTATTGAGCGGGCAGCCAGAGACGGCAGGTCTGCTATTCCGCTCCCGCGCGCCTGGCTGAAGGGCACCGGAGACTTCAGCTTCAGCGGCATCAAGACGGCGCTCCTGCGCCTTTCGCAGGCGGGTAAGCTGCCGGATGTAGCCGATGCCGCCGCCAGCTTCCAGGAGGCGGTGTTTGATGTGCTGGTTGCCAAGACCATCGCTATTGCCCGTGAGCACCGGGCAAAGCAAATCCTGCTTTCGGGCGGAGTCGCCGCCAATAGTTCGCTCCGCGGTCTGCTTGTGCAAAAATCGCCGGTTCCCGTTCTGGTACCCGAGCCGGTGCTGTGCACGGATAATGCGGCGATGATTGCTGCCTGTGGCTACTACCGGCTCAGGGCGGGCAAGGCGGATGGCTTAGACTTGGACGCCGTGCCGGGGCTCAAGCTGGCTTAGGTCAGCGGCATGGTGTTTAAGAGGGACTTGCGTCCCTCTTAAAGAAACAACCCCCTTCCCTTCAAAGGGAAGGGGGTCAGGGGGATAGGATGCCCCTCCTCTTCGTGTCTGAAGTGCCGCTCTCCGGTAAAGACCATGGCTATATCATGCTCATCGGCGGCTTTGATAGAGTCTTC
>CAYUBP010000202.1:0-2386 GCA_964443115.1 uncultured Dehalococcoidales bacterium
AAGACCTGCCGGTGCTGCTGCCGGAGGATGCCGAGTTCAAGCCCACCGGCGAGTCGCCGCTCAAGTATAACGAGGCTTTTGTCAACACTAAATGCCCGCGCTGCTCCGGACCGGCGAAAAGAGAGACCGATACCATGGACACGTTCATGTGCTCCTCATGGTATTTCCTGCGCTATGCCAGCCCCCGTTACGATACGGCGGCTTTTGATGCTGACAGGGTCAGGTACTGGCTGCCGGTAGACATGTACACCGGCGGCGCCGAGCACGCTGTGATGCACCTGTTCTATGCCCGCTTCTTTATTAAAGCCCTGCGGGATATGGAGCTGGTAGATTTCGGCGAGCCGTTTACCCGGCTGTTTAACCAGGGGACCATTATCGCCGAGCGGCAGAAGATGAGCAAGTCCCGCGGCAACGTGGTTACCCCCGACGAGTACGTCTCCGAGCTGGGGGCGGACACCGTCCGCGCCTATCTCATGTTTATCGGTCCCTGGGAACAGGGCGGCGAGTGGAACGACAGCGGCATCGGCGGCATCAGCCGCTGGCTCCACCGCGTCTGGAACCTGGTGCTGGGCGGGTACAAGCCGGGCGAAAGTCTTGATACGGAGGCGCAACGGCAGCTTACGCGCTTCACCCACCAGACCATCAGAAAGGTCACCGAAGACCTGGAACGGATGCGGTTCAACACCATGATTGCCGCCCTCATGGAGTTCACCAACTACCTGGCGAAAGTTAAAGATACAGGGGCAGTCGCCGGGTCTGACTGGAGCAAGCCCATAGAAATCCTGCTCCTGCTCCTGGCGCCGACGGCGCCCCATCTGGCGGAGGAGCTGTGGCAGCAGACCGGGCACAGCTACAGCATCCACAACCAGAAATTCCCCACTTGGAATAAAGAGCTGGCTAAAGAGGAGGAGATTACGCTGGTCATCCAGGTCAACGGCAAGCTGCGCGACCGCATCACCGTCCCGGCGTCTATAGCCGAGGATGAAGCGAAGAGGCTGGCACTTGCCTCGGAAAAGGTGAAGGCGTATCTGGGAGACAGGAATATTGCCAGCGTCATATATGTGCCGGGCAGGCTGGTGAACCTAGTGGTGAAGTAGTCTGACCTCACCCCCTGTATCCCCCTCTCCCTGAAAGGAGAGGGGGAAGAAATAGAATAAGGAGCAAACACTCATTCTAGCAACTTGGCTTGAACTAAAGTGATAAAAGTCATGAAATTTGAACTTGAAGAATATCATCATGGTGTTACGGACGAAGAACTTATTGCTGATCTAAAGCGGGTTGCTTTAGAGTTAAATAAGGATTCATTTACCTACGACCAATATAAAGAGATTGGTAAATTTAGTGACACAACTTATAGAAATAAATTTGGTTCTTGGCTTAAAGCCCTCGAAAGAGCTGGTCTTCGAGGAACAAGAAACCAACACATAACCGGGGAACAATTTTTTCAAGACTTGGAAGAGACTTGGGTCAAACTTGGTAGACAGCCGAAATATGCTGAGATGAAAACACCGCTTTCAAGATATAGCTCCCATACTTACCAAAAGCGTTTTGGAACTTGGCGCAAAGCATTAGAGGCGTTTGTCGCTTTCGTAAACAACGAGGAACGCACCTCATCAGAAGGTGCGGTAAAAGACGCAGATGTAGAGTCATCAACACGGCATAAAACAAAGCGTGGAATAAATTGGCGACTCCGTTTTCTCGTGATGAGGCGCGATAATTTCAAATGTAAAAGTTGCGGTAGATCACCAGCAACCGATCCAAGCATTGTTCTCCATGTAGACCACATAAGAGCTTGGACGAATGGTGGCGAAACAGTTTTAGAAAATTTACAGACGCTTTGCTCCAAGTGTAACATTGGAAAGAATGATTTAGAATAAGTCTTCCTTTTTCTCTCTTGAGAAGATATGACGGAATAGGTTAACGTAGAACAAGGGTGTTTAAGAGGGGTTTCACCCCCTCTTCTAGAAAATCTTTCCCCTTCCCCTTGGCAAGGGGAAGGGGATTAAGGGGATGGGGTTGACACAATCAGATATAGCCGCCAATATGGAGAGCGTTAAGGAGCGCATCGCCCGCGCCTGCCAGCGCGCTGGCAGGTCACCACAGGAGGTTGCCCTTATCGCCGTGACCAAGACGGTTGAGCCGGAGTTGGTCGCCGCCGCCTTTGAGCTGGGCATCACCGACTTCGGCGAGAGCCGGGTGCAGGAGGCAGCACCTAAAATCGGCAAGCTGGCGGGGCTGAAGCCCGCCCCTACCTGGCACATGGTGGGACACCTCCAGACCAATAAGGTGAAGGCGGCTCTGGAGATTTTTGATATAGTCCACAGCGTGGACTCGGTGAGGCTTGCCGAAACACTCAGCCGCCAGGCAAATAAGCCGCTGCCCGTCC
>CAYUBP010000203.1:0-2364 GCA_964443115.1 uncultured Dehalococcoidales bacterium
ATACCGGTGATATCTATCTCCTGGAAGGCATCCTTGCCGATAAACGGCCGCGCTATCTGACCGGTTATCGCCACCATGGGTACCGAGTCAAGACAGGCATTGGCAATACCTGTTACCAGATTGGTCGCCCCGGGACCTGATGTCGCCAGGCACACCCCAACCCTGCCGGTGGCACGGGCATAGCCGTCAGCGGCGTGCGCCGCCCCCTGCTCATGGCGCACCAGGATATGCCGCAATTGGGGGAATTGCGGCAGCGTATCATACAGCGGCAATACCGAGCCGCCGGGGAAGCCAAAGATAACCTCTACCCCTTCCCGAACCATACTCTCGCACAGAATCTGAGCACCCGTCATCTTCATGATTTTCTCACCCTTTTAGTTCTTGATAAGTAACCCTATCCACTTAATCCCCTTCCCCTTGACAAGGGGGAAGGGGAATTCATCCCAGAGGGAGCACATGACCCCCTTCTATTTCTTTTCCCCCTCCCTTTACAAAAGGAAGGGGGTCCAGGGGGATGGATTTCACCAATCCTTAGCCGAAAACAGCTCCGGTGCTGGCGGAGGTCACCTTCTCGGCATAGCGCCGGAGATAGCCGGTGCTTATCTTCGGCTCAAACCGGGGGAGGCTGGCGATACGCCTGGCTATTTCCTTGTCCGAAAGCTCCACATCAAGCCGGTAGTTCCGGATATCAATGCTTATTATATCCCCGTCCCGCAGCGCCGCGATAGGCCCCAGGCTGGCTGCCTCCGGTGATACATGACCGATAGCCGCACCCCGGGTCGCCCCGGAAAAGCGACCGTCCGTTATCAGCGCCACCTCCCGGTCCCTGCCCATGCCGGACAGCAGTGAGGTCGGCGTCAGCATCTCCCTCATCCCGGGTCCGCCCCTGGGCCCCTCGTAGCGGATGACAATCACTTCCCCCGTCTTTATATCACCGCCCATAATCACCCTGGTCGCCGTCTCCTCAGAGTCAAATACCCGGGCGGGCCCACGGTGAGTCATCATCTCCGGGGCAACTGCCGCCTTCTTCACCACCGCTCCCTCCGGCGCCAGGTTACCGAACAGTATGGCAATGCCCCCGGTAGCCGAGTAAGCGGTACCGGTGGAGCGAATAACATCCCTCAGCTTAACACTGGCATCAGCGATGGTCTCCGCCACCGGCCTTCCTGACACCGTTACTGCCCCCAGGTTCAGCAGCCCGTCCAGCTCTTTCATCACCGCCGCTACGCCGCCAGCCCGGTCCAGGTCTTCAATACGATAGTCGCCGGCGGGGCTTAGCTTGCACAGGTGGGGTGTACGCTCGCTTATCCCGTTAACCATGGACAGGGAGAAATCAGCCCATGCCTCGTGGGCTATCGCCATAAGGTGCAGCACGGAGTTGGTGCTGCCTCCCAGCGCCATGTCAACGGCGAAGGCATTGTGAATAGAGTCCCTGGTTATTATATCCCGCGGACGGATATTATCCGCCACAAGCTTCGTTACCTGCTCCCCGGCTTTCTTGGCTAAGCGTACCCGCCGGGCATCCACGGCGGGTATAGTGCCGTTACCGGGCAGCCCCATGCCCAGGGCTTCGGTGAGGCAGTTCATGGTGTTGGCGGTAAACATGCCGGCGCAGCTACCGCAGCCCGGGCAGGCAATGCCCGCCAGCCGCTCCAGCTCCGCCCCGGTCATACGCCCGCCGGCTACCTTGCCCACCGCTTCAAAGATAGAGTTAAGGTCTACCTTCTTCACCTCATCGTCACTGACCATGCAGCCCGCCAGCATCGGGCCGCCGCTGACAAATATAGCCGGCAGGTTCAGCCTCACCGCCGCCATGAGCATACCGGGAATTACCTTGTCACAGTTGGGGATGAACACCAGCCCGTCAAAGGCATGAGCCTCAGCCACTATTTCCACCGAGTCAGCTATGAGCTCCCGGCTGGGCAGGCTGTACTTCATCCCGGCGTGGTTCATGGCAATACCGTCGCATACGGCGATAGTGTTCACCTCAAACGGTACACCGCCCCCGCTGCGCACCCCGGCTTTGACAGCCTCGGCAATACTCCTCAGGTGGACGTGGCCCGGGACAACCTCGGTAAAGCTGTTAACGACACCGATAAACGGCTTATCCATCTCCGCATCGGTGACGCCCAAGGCATACAGCAGTGCACGGTGGGGAGCACGCTCCAGCCCCTTCTTGACTGCGTCGCTTTTCATACTCTACCCCCGCAAGATTAAAAAACCGTCCCGCAACCGGGACGGAATACACATTGCCTGCCCTTGTCCCAAACCATAACATAACAGAACGACTACCTATTGTCAAGCGTATTGCAATCTGTCAAGCAACTGGCGTCTTGCCTTTTACGCAATCTTGGTTGTCATTGC
>CAYUBP010000204.1:0-2333 GCA_964443115.1 uncultured Dehalococcoidales bacterium
GTATTAACTCGAAGAGTTAGGACTATTCAATTTGCTCTATCTTAGCATGGTATCCGGGTTCACGTCAACAAAGGGGCTCTAATCTACACCGGCTGCCATGCCAGATGCTTTGATGATAGCACAGGTCAGCTTCCATACTGCCAGCCCCAGGTTTTCCGCGAACACTTTGGTGATTATGGATACTATTTGTGTGCCACCCGGTAGCTCCATGATTATCCCGCATTGACGTGCTTGAGCATGCTTACTCACCCGTTTAGAGTATTGACTCTATTACCCGGCTAGGCTAGACTGGACGAGTAATATTATTGAACAGGTGTGATAAGACTTAACAGGTGGTATACCGGGCTATGAAGCGGCTGGTACTGCTGTCTATAGTGGTAGTAGTTATTCTTGCTGGTAGCTGTTCGGCTCCGGCTGCGCCCACATCTTTGCACACGGCAAGTCCGGGGTATTCGCCATCTCCGTCACCAGCACTTACGCCTTCTCCTAGCCCGGCACTATCGCCAGTTCCTGGCTATTCTCCGGGACCAAGCCCAACATATACACCGATAATAACCCCTTCACCGGTGCCAACACCGGCAATACCCGTTCCGGTTCCGGTGCCAACGCCCACCCCGGGCGGTGCTCCTCCGCCCCCAACACCCACGGCGGTTACTATTCCAATACCCAGCCCACCACCTGTTCCTTCATCCGGGCTGCCTACGCCGCCCGTGATACCTACTCCTACACCACCATCGCCTACGCCGACGCCTATGCCGACGCCCAATCCAACAACCACGCCTGCACCAAGCCCTACGCCGACGCCGTCCCTGCCTTCACCGACACCTACCGCAACGTTGCCGACGCCGACACCGCCGCCAACGCTTAGTGTTCAGGTTACTTATGTTCAATCACCGGTGTCCCGTGGAAGTAACGGTCTGCTAGTAGCCCAGACCGTCCCGGCAGCGCAGTGCACCATCACTATTTTCTACTCGTGGGGGTCGGTGACAGCCAGTGGAGTGGCTGATGGCAGCGGGCAGGTAGCCTGGTCGTGGCTGGTGTTGTCCACGGAGGTACCTGGTGCCTATCCGATTACTGTTGCTGCCACCTCCGGCGGCATTTCCGGCTCACAAACCGTTTCCTTTACCGTGCAGTAGAAGAGGCGAGGAGCGGCCTGGTTAAGTTGCCGCCCTGTTCTCATGTTGTCGGGTTCACGGCTGCCAGCTCTCTGTCTTGAGTGTGCGGTAGAACGCGTCCCGGGCGTTTCTTTCCCGCCAGGGATAGTGGCCACATTTCTCAAGGAGCACGAACCGGAAGTCCTTGATGACACGTGAGAGGGGGTGTTTGACCCCATCGGCAGGGTGGGGGTCATAGTCGCCATGGATTGCTACTACGGGGCATTTGATTCGCCGTACAATTTCAAGTAGCTGCCCGTTGCTCCTGAGCCTGCTGGCTTCATCCCAGACAGCGCAATATATCTCCATATTGAGCTGGACTTTCTCCCCTTCGTCAGGCAGAAGGTCAAATGAATCAGCCATGGATATAAGCTCCCTGAACCGGGCAAGACTCCTGAAATCAGTGTTATCTGCGGAAACCGGTATATTCAGGGCCTGGTACAGAGACTTCGCCTCTCTCTTATCCGCACCATGAAGCCTTCGTAGCCGCGTTTTCATTACAGAAGAGACGTGTTTCTGGTCGAAGGGACCGCTGCTTATCAAGATGAGCTTTTTGACCAGCCCGGGATAAGACGCAGCCAGAATGCAACTGAGCCAGGCACCCCACGAGAAGCCAATCAGTATGAGCGGGGGACTGCCGTCCTTTTCAAGGATGGTTCGGAGCTCCTTCACCTGCCCATCTATTGTGGCTGCGGTCTGCATCGGCTCCAGTACGCCAGCGCCGGAGGACAACTCGCTGGCGACTGCTGCCAATTCTCCAGGAGCTCCGGGCCCGCCATGAACGACGGCAGCAGTAAATGGCACGTGTCCATGTCTCCTCGGGTTATCCATGTTTACAGTCTAACCCAGAACCGGGAATAAGTAAAAGGACTGGCTTAAGATATGTCAGTGCCGCAGAGTGAGTCTGGTTTACATTTCCAGACCTTCCGGGGTATTGTCTAACTTGAATTTTGCCCGGGCGGTGGGGTCTTGAGCGGGCTGATTCCTGAGACAGACCACATGGGTAACCTTGACAGTCGCCGGCAGGATGGCTAGTATTCAAACAACATGACCGTACTGGTTTTCGTGAAAGACCTGCTCATTACGACGGTTAGCCAGATATTTTCTCTGTTTGGGGGTATTTTCCTTTTCGGACTCTTAATACATTTCATATCGCACCTTACATTCAAGTCTCTGACT
>CAYUBP010000205.1:0-2311 GCA_964443115.1 uncultured Dehalococcoidales bacterium
GTAGGTGACCAGAAGTTGTCTCGTCCGGCGGGTATCCTCGGCGGCGATAAGCCTCACCTCACGCAGCACCCTCAGAGCGCGCAGCGAAATATCCTCCAGATTACCGATAGGGGTCGCCACCACGTAGAGAGTCGGCATTATGTTATTATAACCCCGCGCCGTGCCGCCCGTCTACCTTGACATTGCCCGAAAAGTCATCCTGAGGAGCCCGCCGCAGGCGGATGACGAAGAATCTTAGACAAAAAGTATCTCCCGGTTCTTGACCTTAGAGCCGTGCTTTGATATAGTTTGTGGTTAAGGAGGTAGATATGACCACCCCCCAGTTCAAGCAGCTCCGGCGCTCTTATGGATTTGACGAGGTAGCCATTGTCCCCGGCGACATAACCATAAACCCTGACCAGACAAATATTGACTTCAAGCTGGACAGCTTCACCTTCAGCATCCCCATTCTAGCATCCGCCATGGATGCTGTGACCGATATCAACATGGCGATTTCTTTCGGCAAGCTCGGCGGGCTGGCAGTTCTCAACCTGGACGGTGTGCAGACCCGTTACGATGACCCCGGCGAGATACTGGCTGACATTGCCCACGCCCGCCAAAGTGAAGTTACCGCCCTGCTGCAAAAAGTATATTCGCAGCCAATCAAAGAAAACCTCATCGGCGAGCGGATAGAGTATATCAAGAAGGGTGGTGTGTTCTGCGCCGTCTCAGCGGCACCCGCCAATACCAAGCGTTCGGCGACGCTCGCCGCCGAAGCCGGGGCTGACATCTTTTTCGTACAGTCAACCGTGACCAGCGCCCGGCACACATCCAAGAGCTACCGCGGGCTCATCTTTGAAGAGCTACGCCAGTCTCTAAAAATACCGGTTGTCGTTGGCAACTGTGTCAGCTACAGCTCCTGCCTGGAGCTGATGCGCACCGGAATCTCCGGCGTGCTGGTCGGAGTCGGGCCCGGCGCTGCCTGCACCACCCGCCAGGTGCTGGGGGTAGGCGTACCCCAGATAACAGCCACCATAGACTGTGCCGCCGCCAGAGACCAGTACTTCAAAGAGTCAGGCAGGTACGTTCCGATAGTCACCGACGGTGGTTTCCACAATGGCGGCGACCTGTGCAAAGCCTTTGCTGCCGGAGCTGACGCCGTCATGCTGGGCTCAATCTTTGCCCAGGCTGAAGAGGCACCGGGACACGGCTACCACTGGGGAATGTCCCACCCTCACCCCACACTGCCCAGGGGGACAAGGATAAGAGTCGGCACCACAGGCACACTGGAGCAGATTCTATTCGGGCCTACTTCGGTTACCGACGGCAGCCAGAACCTGGTCGGCGCCCTCCGCACGGCAATGGGTGTCTGCGGCGCAGCCAGTATCCAGGAGTTCCACCAGGCGGAAATGGTGATTGCTCCGGCAATAACTACCGAAGGCAAGTCCTGGCAGATATGCCAGACGTAACCTGATAATCTTCTTATTCAATCGCAGTGTCATTACGAGAATAAAGAAGCAATCCCTTTATACCGGGATTGCTTCTTTGCCACGCCCTTCACAATGACAATTTAGTCTTCTTCCTCTTCTTCCGTCTCCTCGGCTACTTCAGCCGCCCTGCTGCCGATAGAAGGCACCAGCGCCCCCAGCCTTCGCCGGCGGCGCTGCCGGGGCAGCACCAGGCTATCAATCACCCTGCGCAGCTCTTTTACCCTGCCCGGAGGCTCTCCTGAGCCAACCTCCACCACCACGCCGCTCACCCCCGCTGCCAGCAATGCCTGAAGCTCAGGCGCTCCCGCATTTGACGGTACGGAGACCAGAAGCGGTTTTGTCAGCAGGTCAACACAGCGTTGAACCTGTAAAAGATGGTGCCAGGTAAGCACCGCCTCCGGCTGCTCATAGCCGATAAGAACGGCGTCAACCGGCAACGCATCCGCTGCCCTCATCAGTGTGTCACTTAGTGACGGCTCCACTGCCAGCACTTTACCCTTTTCCTCACCCTGGAACATCGCCAGTGCGGTGCTGTCCTCCGGGAAGACCACGAAATCGCAGGAGCCCGGCACCCGGTTCATCTCTTCGTCACTTGCGCCCTTCATCCACCCGCCCCACGTGATATCCGACGCCGCCTGCAAGACGTTCTTGAAACCTTTTTCACCCAGCTCAGCTACCCTGGCAAGCCCGGCATCCGCCCCGGCAACACAGTCAGCCGCACCGCCCGCTTTTGATACCGCCGCCACCAGCAGCATCTTTGGCCTGGGCTGGGCGTTCGCCCCCGTCCGGAACCCCATTGGTTCGGCACCTGCCCGCAATACCTGGTTTAGCCTGTCAACAAA
>CAYUBP010000206.1:0-2255 GCA_964443115.1 uncultured Dehalococcoidales bacterium
AGTCTCACCGGCACTACTACTACGCCTGCAACCGGAGTTCCAAGCAAGGGAAGGAGGCCTGCGGCAGCCGGGCATTCCCCAAGCAGAAGCTGGAAAGACTGGTTATAGACCAGATCAAGAAGAACATACTTAATGATGAGTGGCTGGAGGAACTGGTTGAACTGGTGAACCAGGAGCTGTCAGCCGCCGACGTCACTTTCAAGGAAAAGCTGGCGGTCATTGATGCGGAGCTCAACGAGCTAGGGAACAGGCTGTCACGGCTCTATGATGCCTTGGAAACTGGAAAGGTCAGCCTGGACGACCTGGCACCGAGGCTTAAAGAGTTGCGAGCTCGTCAGGGCGATCTGAGCAAAGCCAGGCTGCAGGTGGAAGCCGAGAGTATCGCCAGGGAGTCAGGCGCGTGGACGCCGGGGTAGTGAGAACGTATGCGGAAGACCTGAAGAGAATGCTGGAAGAGGCTGATATCTCAGAGAGCAAGTCCTTCCTGCGTTCATTCGTCAAACGTATCGAGATAAACAATAATGAGGCGGTTATCCGGTACAGCCTACCCATCCCTCATGGGGAGGACACTCAGTCAGTCGGAGTTCTGCCTATGGTTACCCCTGGTGGGGAAGGGGGGACTCGAACCCCCACGCCTTGCGGCACATGATCCTAAGTCATGCTCGTCTGCCAGTTCCGACACTCCCCCGTAAGACCGGAGCATGTCTTGCCGGCACATTTGAGGATAAACCCGCGCGTAATCTTAACTAAAGCTTGACAACCGTCTCATGCTAGAGTATAACAATGTTACCTAGTGAATACAAGCACCGCCGGCTTGAAGGTTCCACGTGGGGTCCTGCACAGGGTGTTATTTCAAGCATTGACGAAATAAGCTAAATAGGATAAACTTATAGCAACAGATACACTCTTGAGATTTACCCTCGCCCATTGGGGTCGGCGGCGAGTATCGCCCTGATATGGGAAGGGTAGTTTTATTGTTAGCGACACGGTTTCATCTATCTCAGTTTTTGTATTACTAGATTCAACGATAAGCTTAAGGAAGAGAAGAGTGGTTACCGGCTTCAACCTGCTTCGCTCCCGGCTGGAGAACGAGCAAAAGCGTCTGAAGGACGACTTGGAGCAATTGATGGCTAGCGCCCATCCCGGTGATGAGCGGCGAGAGGGCAGCCCTTTCGGCAAACGGGAGGAGGAGGCAACAGAGAGCTTTGAACTGGAGAAGCGGCTAGCCCTGGAGAAGCAAATAAAAGACCGCTTAGCCGAGGTTGAGCACGCCCTGCGCAAGTTTGAAGACGGAACCTATGGCTTATGCGACAGGTGCGGTCAGTCTATAGACCCCGCACGGCTGGAAGCCCTTCCCGAAGCTAACCTGTGCTTAAGCTGCAAGGCTCTTCTGGCTAAGAATGCAAAAGGCAAGTAGCCTGCCGGGCAGGCGGCTGGCAGTCTCTTTCCTCACTGCGGCACTGGTAGTTGCCGCCGACCAGCTCAGCAAGGCGTGCATCAGGTCTCACATAGCACTCTGGGATTCGCTACCGGTAACCGGCTGGTTCCAGTTCTCCCATGTCCGTAACACTGGCGCCGTCTTCGGAATGTTCCAGGGGGAGAAAGTCCCGTTAATAATAGGCGCCTGCATTGGCGTTGCCCTCCTGCTTGCTCTCACTTTAGTTGTTCACCGCTGGTTCCCGCCGCTGGATAATATCCTGGGCAGAGTCGCCCTCGGACTGGTCCTGGGAGGGACTATCGGCAACCTGATTGACCGGGTGCGCCTCGGCTACGTTACCGATTTTATTGATTTCGGTTTCTGGCCGGCATTTAACATTGCTGATTCATCTACGGTGGTCGGGTTCATCCTACTCGCCGCTCTAATTATCCTCCCGTCCCGGGCAGACAAACGCCCGGCATAAGGGGTGGCTTGGCAGAATACACCTTTGTTGTTGATAAGAATGGGCTCCGCCTTGACAGCTACGTGGCTGAGGTATGCCCCGGCTTATCCCGGACACAGGCTCAGAAGCTGATAGCTAACGGCTGCGTAACGGTAAATGACCAGCGGGCTAAAGCCGGTCTCAGGCTAGATATTGGTGACAGTGTGCATGTTACTGTCCCCCCACCTCCCCCCAACCCCCTGTCCCCTGAGGCTATCCCCCTGGACATCATCTACGAGGACGAAGACATCCTGGTGCTGAACAAGCCAGCGGGGATGACCGTCCAAGATCGGAAGAGCGTCGTGTAGGGAAAGAGTGTAGGATGGGGGGGTGGGG
>CAYUBP010000207.1:0-2244 GCA_964443115.1 uncultured Dehalococcoidales bacterium
TGAAAGTGAGCCTACTTCGCGGTCAGCCATGTTCACCAAGAACAGCGTTGACAACCCTTTTGGTGAGGATGAGCTGAAGCTATTAGCCCGGTGCGAAGAAGCATTGGGCAGGGAGAGGCTGATTTCCGTTGACAGGGTTGTCGGCAACCAGGATAGCAACACTACGGTCAGGTTAATCGTCCCGGAGCGCTTCGCCCACCTCGCCGGCGGGGGAAGAAACCTCTTCATCGCCCCCGGGAGTGAAGTGACAGAACCGACCTACCAGATAGTGTTCTTCGCCGATGAAGCCTTTGAGACTAACAAGTCAAAGCCGCTCCCGGAGAAGGACATTACCATCAGGCTGGCGATGCTGGACGGCGGCAGGTTTGTCAAGATAATCAGGAACGGCAACTACATAGGTGAGTACAAGAAGGGGGTCTTTGCTGCCGAAGACTGGGCAGCCAAGACGAGGCGCGGCGGCATCTTCCTGCACGCCGGCTGTAGAGAGGACTATCTCCAATCGGCACACGGCGACTATCTGAAAACGAGGACGCTGCTTGTCGCCCTGAGTGCCAACGGGAAAACGACCACCACCTGCCGGATACTCGCCAGGAAAGGGAATGAGAAGTCCTGGCTTATCCAGGACGACGGCGGGACTCTCATGCCCGATGGCTCGTTTCACGGGTTTGAGGCGGGGGGCATATTTGTCAAGACCGAGGGGGTAAACCCCGGCGACCAGACCGAGATATACTACGGGCTGCTGAAGCCGGATACCGTCTGTGAGAATGTCTATGTCGCCGAAGACGGAGAGTTTGACTTCTATAACTCCGAAAGAACGTCAAACGGCAGGGCGGTGGTGCTTAGAAGAGATTTTATGCATGCCAGCCCCTATATTGACGTGGAGATGATTAACAACCTTATTCTCATCACCAGGGGTCCGCTGATTCCGGCGGTATCAAAACTGACCCGTGAGCAGGCGGCGGCGCTGATGGTACTGGGGCAGGCAATGGAGTCCTCGGCAGGCGACCCCACCCAGGCGGGAACAATCAGGAGTGAGTTTTTCTATGACCCCTTTATCGCCGGAGACCTTGCCGAGCACGCCAACATATTCTACGAAATAATAAAGGGTCTTCCCCACCTGAACTACTACCTGATAAATACCGGCGGTATTGGCGAAGGGGAACATTTCCACGATGTAAGGCTGGAGTACACCATGGCGATACTGGACTCGCTGCTGAGAGGCGGCTTTGAAGACTGGGTCCAGTCTCCCACCGGCTTTAAAGTCCCGAAGGCAATCAGGCTTGTAGATGATATCTTCGTGCACCCGGAGAAGCTCTATTCGGCGGCGGAGTTTGAGGAAAAACAGAGAGAGCTAAACAGGACCCGGTACGAAGCCGTGGAGAAAATCGGCAGCCGGCTCCATCCTGATATTAAGAAGGTGTTCAATCACCCCTCCGCATTATAGCTAACATAGAGTAGTACGAATTAATACAAAAAATCACTCTTTCGGGGGATACTCGTCACCCCCTCCGCGGGAGCAATATAGTTATATATGCCCTGCGGCATGTACAACTGGCTGTTGGAAGAGGAGAGATGGCTTTTTCAGGTTCCGCCAGGCGGCAGCTTGCCGGCATCAAACGGCGGATGCGGCAGCAGAGGGGTTTCAGCCTCACCGAGGTTGTAATTTCACTCGCCATACTAGGGGTGGTTGGCGCCAGCGTGATGTTTGCCCTTGATGCCAGCAGCCATACTATCCTGAATGCCCACGAGAAGACAGTCGCCGAAAGCCTGACCCGAACCGTCATTGAATACGTCAAACTCTCCCCGTATGACGATGCCAGTAACCCGCCCCGTTACTCGCTGGCTGATGTCGTAGACCTTGATGGCGACCCGTATTACGGCGAATACGGCATCGGGCCGGTGGTAGTTGAGGACGGCGTCACCTACCTTGTCACCGAGCGCCTTGACACTCACGCCGATGGCACAGATGATGATGACGGTGTCCAGAAGATAACGGTTAAAATAAGCTATCAAGGCAAGGTGGCACTCACCACCGAGGCTTATAAGGTGAACAGATGAGGCAGGTCTTTCATCTGGTTAAAAAGTGGCTGGGCGACCACCGCGGCACCACCCTGGCGGAGCTGATGGTAGCGTTAGCCATAGGCGGGTTTGTAATCGCCGCCGTCTTCGCCGTCATGATTCAGCTCTTTCATGAGATCGGAAGAGCGTCGTGTAGGGAAAGAGAGTAGGATAGGGTGTAGATCT
>CAYUBP010000208.1:0-2232 GCA_964443115.1 uncultured Dehalococcoidales bacterium
CTTTACCGGAGAATGGCTGCAGGAGATTAACAGATGAGGCTTTCACGGCGCGTCACCGGTCTGCCTCCCTATCTCTTCGTTGAAATCAGCAGGAAGATTGCCGAGAAGAGGGCGAAGGGGGAAGAGGTAATCAGCTTTGCCATCGGCGACCCAGATATCCCAACCCCGCCCCACGTAATAGAGCGGTTGTGCCAGGCAGCGCAAGACCCGGCAAATCACCGCTACCCGGAGACGGAGGGGCTGCCAGAGCTACGCCAGGCAATTGCCGCCTGGTACCGGCAGCGTTTCGGCATCTCCCTTGATAGCGATAAAGAGGTATTGCCCCTCATTGGCTCCAAGGAGGGCATCGCCCATATTGCCCTGTGCCTGATTGACCCCGGAGATACCGCCCTGGTGCCTGACCCGGGCTACCCGGTATATTCAATCGGCACTACGCTTGCCGGCGGCAGGCCACACTACATGCCGCTTACTGAGAAAAACCGCTACCTGCCTGACCTGGAGGCGATACCGGACGACATCTCCAAAAAGGCAAAGGTGCTGTGGATAAACTATCCCAACAATCCTACCAGCGCCGTGGCGGACATAAACTTCTTCAACCGCATCGTTAAGTTTGCCCGGGAGAATAACATAGTCGTCTGCCATGATGGGCCCTACTCCGAGGTTGCCTTTGACGGCTACCAGCCGGTCAGCTTCATGCAGGCTAGCGGCGCCAGGGAGGTGGGGATAGAGTTCCACTCTCTTTCCAAGAGCTACAACATGACTGGCTGGCGAATCGGGATGGCAGTAGGCAACGCCGAGGTTATTGACGCCCTGCGAAGAATCAAGTCAAACATGGACTCGGGCATTCCTCAGGCTATCCAGCAGGCAGCGATTGCCGCGCTTTCCGGTTCCCAGGACAGCATCCAGGAGCACAACCGAATCTACCAGCGGCGCCGTGACCTGGTTCTCGGCGTGCTGAAAATCATCGGGCTTGAAGCGGAGCCGCCGCTCGCCGGCTTATATATCTGGGCCAAAGTCCCCGTCGGCTATACCTCGCTGGGGCTGGCTAACGAACTGCTGGAGACGGTGGGCATAGTCGTTACCCCGGGGACAGGCTACGGCAAAAACGGCGAGGGCTATATTCGCCTGTCGCTGACCACCCCTGATGCTGCACTGGTAAAGGGGCTATCCCGGCTGGCAGACTGGCGCAAGACTAGACACTAAATTGACATAATATCGGAGGGGTTATCAAGCAGGGCACTACAGCAACAGCAGCACGCCGGGAACGTGCATTCCTGGTAGCGGTGACGACCGGACGGGATGGCTGGCCCGCACAGGTCAGTATGGACGAGCTAGCCCAGCTAGCCGGTACCGCCGGCGCGGAAGTGGCGGGGAGACTCATCCAGCGATTATCCGTGCCGTCAAAGACGCAATACCTGGGTAAAGGCAAGCTGGCTGAACTGCAATCGCTGAGAGAGACTACCGGCTTTGACGTGGTCATTGTTGATGGCGACCTGTCGCCGCTCCAGCAGCGGAACCTGGAGGAAGCGCTCCAGGTAAAGATAATTGACCGCACCGCACTTATTTTAGATATCTTCGCCCGGCGGGCCAGGACGCGGGAGGGCCAGCTACAGGTGGAGCTTGCCCAGCACCAGTACCTTTTCCCGCGCCTTGCCGGGCAGTGGAGCCACCTGGAAAGGCTCGGCGGCGGCATCGGCACCCGTGGTCCCGGCGAATCGCAGCTTGAGACGGATAAACGTCTCATCCGGAACAGGATACACCGCCTGGAGCAGCAGATTGAGCAGGTGAGAAAACACCGCATGCTCTACCGCCAGAAACGCCGGAAGGGCGGCATCCCGGTGGTCGCCCTGGTGGGTTACACCAATGCCGGCAAAAGCACCTTGCTCAACGCCCTGAGCCGCGCCGATGTCTTCGTTGAAGACAGGCTGTTTGCCACCCTTGACCCGACAACAAGACGCATAGTCCTCCCCGACAAGAGCACCGCACTGATGACCGATACCGTCGGCTTTATCCGCAAGCTGCCGCCGACCCTGGTCGCCGCCTTCCGGGCAACACTGGAGGAACTGGACGAAGCCAGCCTCCTCGTCCATGTCGTTGACGCCACCTCACCCTACGCCGCCGAGCAGTGCCGGATTGTTGAAGACATCCTTGCCGACCTGGGTGTCGCCGAAAAGCCAAGGATTACCGAGATCGGAAGAGCACACGTCTGAACTCCAGTCACCGCTCATTATC
>CAYUBP010000209.1:0-2198 GCA_964443115.1 uncultured Dehalococcoidales bacterium
CTTGTCTAACTGGAACTCCTCGCCCAGCTCATGAATCTGCCCGTCAACCCTGACCCGGACGTAGCCCGCCCGGCGCAGGTCATCAAACACTGCCTGGTACTCACCCTTGCGGTCCCTGACCAGCGGCGCCAGTATCATAATCCGGCTGCCCCCGGGGAGAGACTGGATGGCATCCACAATCTGCTGCACAGTCTGCATGCTGATTTCGCGCCCGCACCTGGGGCAGTGGGGATGGCCCACGCGGGCGAACAGCAGCCTCAGGTAGTCATAAATCTCGGTTACCGTGCCCACGGTAGACCGCGGGTTCCGGCTCGCCCCCTTCTGGTCAATGGAAATCGCCGGGCTCAAGCCCTCAATATAATCAACGTCGGGCTTCTCCATCCTGCCCAGGAACTGGCGGGCGTAGGCGGAGAGAGACTCCATGTAGCGGCGCTGCCCCTCGGCGTAGATGGTATCAAACGCCAGCGAGCTTTTCCCTGACCCAGAGACGCCGGTGATGACCACCAGCTTGTCACGGGGGATAACAACATCAATGTTCTTGAGGTTATGCTCCCGCGCACCTTTAACGATAATAGAATCCAGCGGCATGTTGTGTTTTTGTGGAACCCCCCAGGTATATTTTAACATTTGCCAGAATGTGTAACAAATTCAGCCACGCCTTTTACGCAATCTTGGTTGTCATTGCGAGCGGAGCGAAGCAATCTCTTTGTATCAGATTGCTTCGTCGCTACGCTCCTCGCAATGACACGTCCTAACAACCAAGAATGAGCAAAACCCAGCCACGAATGGCAGCCTCTCCGGGAACACCGTCCCCTTATCCCCTTCGGTATATTGGAACCCCGCCTCCCGTGATGGAAAATGAACTTTTTGCTCTTCAGTTACGTTATAATTATAACAATGACCGCAGTACAGGGAGAGGAAAACAACCGAAGGCAGATAGAACTTCGGGAGCTTCCAGCGAGGGGGTGATATATGGAATAACAAACCAAACAGTCAAGGTCAATAGAAAATGTTATTAGGAGAAGTGAGGTGAAAAGAAAGAATTTAATATTGTTAGCTGCCAGCGTTGTCCTGGTGCTGGTCATGGTGATGACCAGCTGTAACGGTGGGGCTTCACCAACACCATCGGCAACGGCAACATCCACGGCGACACCGACGGCAACGGCAACACCAACGGCAACCGCAACACCTCCTACCGGCATAGAGATGACTTACCGGGTCGTGAACCCCCAGGGCGCATTCATACCTGTAGAGACAGTGGGGCTGGCAGAGCGCCTTGATACCATTAAAGGTAAGACTATTTACATCTGGCAGGGAGAGTCAGACCCGGTAGTCGGCCCAGGC
The DNA here is from genome assembly GCA_964443115.1 of uncultured Dehalococcoidales bacterium. Classification (GTDB taxonomy): domain Bacteria; phylum Chloroflexota; class Dehalococcoidia; order Dehalococcoidales; family W111; genus CAYUBP01. The sequence continues at coordinate 1,345 of CAYUBP010000209.1, forward strand.
CTTAATGCTCTAGTTACAGCAACCTACCCGGACACAAACTGGGTATATATTGCCCAAAGCGGATTCGGCTTGAGTAGAGTTGAGGATGATGTAAAGAATAATGCCGACGCGGTGATTCGACTAAACGGCTGGTGAGGTGGTGCTACATCTACCGTGGTACGGTATGCAGTATCGTGCGAGAAAGCCGGTATCCCGGCAGTCGCCGTCGGCTTTGCTGACCAGATTAGCTTTGCCAAGAACGTTGCACTCATCAACGGTGTTCCCAATATCCGCTGGGCAGACGTTCCCCGTGTTGGCAGTGGTGAAGAAAGGGCTAAGGACTGCATTGATGATATCATTAAGGCTCTAACTGACCCGCTGACTGACAAAGAAAAGGAGAGCGGGCTTTACAGGCCACCGCCGCCGGCGCGAATCATATTTGAGGGTACACTTGACGACGCCCAGGAATTCTTCCAGCAAACAACTCCGATAAACAACTGCAGGAACTGCCCCATCTCCAAGTACACCGATGGTCTGCCGGTAATCATCCCCACCGAGGAGAAGGTTAAGGAGATGCTCACCGGCACCAGTCACGCTCCAGAGGAAGAGATATACCGTTATACGAGGAGCACAAGCGGAGAGTATACCAAGAGCACCAGCCCGGTGACCTATGCCGGCGGTTACTGGGGTACAGTAGAGCAGGTAGCGGCTGTCGCTGTCATGGCCGGGTGCAAGCCGGAATACCTGCCGGCAGTGCTTGCTATTGCCAGCGCCGGTGGCGGCTCTACAAGCTGCCCTGGCACCAGTGGCCCCATGGGTTTCATGTACAGATCGGAAGAGCACACGTCTGAACTCCAGTCACGAGATTCCATCTC
>CAYUBP010000210.1:0-2190 GCA_964443115.1 uncultured Dehalococcoidales bacterium
CGCAGCTTGAAAAGCTCGGTGCCAATCAGTCTAGTCACCGCTCTTACCTCCGGTCAGCTCCAGGAACACGCTCTCCAGGCTGGCGTTCCGGCTTACCAGCTCCGAGGCAAATATGCCGTTCTCAGCAAGAGCCTGGTTTACCCGGGCGGCGCTCTCGCCGGGGGCATCTATAACCAGGTAATCGTCCTCCGGGTTAACGGATTTTACCCAGGGCAGGCTGCCGAGGACGGCTGCCGCCCGCTCGCGGTCATCTACCCGGACCTGAACCATACGCCCCTGCGCCAGCAGTTCCTGTACCGGGGCGCAGGCAATCATTGCGCCCTGTTTGATGATGGCGACCCTCTCGCAAACCAGCTCAACCTCGTGGAGCAGGTGGCTGCACAGGAAGACGGCCCGGCTTTCGTGGGCGAGCTTCGGGATGAGGTCGCGCACCTCTTTGGTGCCCGCCGGGTCAAGCCCGCTGGTAGGCTCGTCCAGGATGATAAGCTCCGGGTCGCGGAGCAGGGTTGAGGCAATCCCCAGCCTCTGCTTCATGCCCATTGAGTAGTGGCTGTAGCGGTCCCGGGCGCGCTCCCGGAGGTTGACCCGCTCCAGCACCTCGTCTATCCTGCCCCGGGGGATGCCCCCGATTGCCCTTGCCAGTGCTTCCAGGTTGTCATATCCCGATAAATATGGATAAAAGGCAGGCTCTTCAATTATTGCGCCCACCCGCCGCAGCGCCGCCCAGCGGTCGTCTTTGAAATTGCGCCCGAAAAGCTCAATGCTGCCTGAGGTTGGTGCCACCAGCCCCAGTATCATGCCCACAGTGGTGCTCTTGCCGGCGCCGTTCGGCCCCAGAAAGCCGAAGACCTCGCCCCGGCGTAGCTCCAGGTTAAGCCCCTTTACGGCTTCTAGCCTGCCGAAGCGCTTGCTGAGACCGGTGGTGCGCAGGATGATGTCGCTCGTTGCCTTACCGTTCATTGGTACCAGACCTGATGTTTAGCCCGTTCCCGCCTGCGGGGCGCCGGAGTTGAACTCATTCCTTGATAATGCCAGAAAGATAATAGCCATGATTCCCATTATGGGGGTGGCAAGGGTGCCGACTACGGAGATGAACTGGGGCAGGGCGGCACAGATAGCGCCGGCGAGCGCCAGCCCCCATCTCTGCCTCCGGATGGCGAAGACGCCGCCGGTTACCGCCGCCAGCCCCAGTATAAACGCTAATATGCCCATCCCCGCCCTCTCAAATTCCCAGTGCCATAGCACCTGCCGGATAAAATCACCCCCGGCGATGACGAAAAGCCCCGTCAGGGTAAAGGCGGTGCCGGCAATTATGCTCAGGATGCCCGCCGCCGGTGGCTTCCACGTCCTGACCATCTATCCCTTCTTATCTTTCCTCAATGGTAATGGTGTCTATGTGGACGTCCACGGTAGGGGCAGATACCTCGATGCCGCTGGGAGCCATTGTCACCGGTACGCGCCCTATCTCCTGGACGACGTTAAAGCCGGCGGTCACCTCGCCGAAGATGGTGTACTTCTTTTCCAGCCTGCCGCTGAGGTCAGCCAGGGTAATGAAGAACTGGCTGCCGTTGGTATCGGGGAAGCCGGTGTTAGCCATCGCCAGTGTACCGGCGGTGTAGTTCCTGGTTACTTTTTCATCGGCGAAGGTGTACCCCGGTCCCCCGGAGCCGGTGCCGGTCGGGTCGCCGCTCTGGATGACGAAGCCCTGGACTACCCGGTGAAACTTGACGCCGTCATAGAATCCCTGGCGGGCAAGATGAACAAAGTTGTTTACGGCAATCGGCGCCTCTTTCGGGAAGAGTTCAATTACAATATCGCCGTAGTTGGTCTTGATGGTGGCTGTGTATTGTTTGTTCTGGTCAATAGTCATCGGGGGGCCTCCTGATGCGGGGCTATCCGAGCCGCAGGCTGAGAATGCCATCGCCGCAATGGGCAGGAACGTGAGCAGAAAAAGTGCCGCCTTCAATTTGCCTCCGGTGTAGTTAGTCCGGACTAGTTTAGCCGAGCATAGAATATAAGTCAAGAAACGGTTCTGCTCATTCTTGGTTGTTAGGACGTGTCATTGCGAGGAGCGTAGCGACGAAGCAATCTGATACAAAGAGATTGCTTCGCTCCGCTCGCAATGACAACCAAGATTGCGTAAAAGGCAAGAAACAGGTATGCCGGCAAATAAAATAATGGAACGAACTG
>CAYUBP010000211.1:0-2167 GCA_964443115.1 uncultured Dehalococcoidales bacterium
CCTCAAGACGGGCAAGTGCAAGGTGATGGACGATATGCAGGCGGTCTATGACGAGCTGGCGCAGGCAGACCGGGTCGTCCTCGCCTCACCCGTCCACTTCATGGGGGTAACCGCCCAGGCCAAGGCGATGATTGACCGCTGCCAGTGCCTTTGGGTGAAGAAATACGTTCTCAAGCTGCCGCCGCTGGGCGCGGAGAAAGGCAGTAAAAAGGGGATGTTTGTCTCGGTGGGGGGAAGGAACAAAGACGGCATGTTCGTCCCGGCAATCGCCGAGGCCAGGTCTTTTTTTGCCGTCCTGGATATAGCTTACCTGGGTGAACTGGTCTTCTCCGGCGTAGACGAGAAGGGGAAGATAGATAGGAACACCGATGCCATCCGGCGGGCTTTTCTTGCCGGGCAGGAGCTAGCGGAAGAGACTACGACCGAACAGGAGTCAACTCCTCGAATCTGACCTTCGCTCGAGTTTGCGAATTGCCTCTTGCTGGTCTTTAGCCCATTTCTCAATTTTTTCGATGGCTAGACCTGCCAATTCAACCAGTTCGTCCAGATTGTGTGCAAAAATCAATTTATCTTCTGGCCCATGAGTGGCACCTATCAGAGCAGGAAATCGGCCTCTTCTACCTCGCCTCAACCCATCTCTTAATATCGATAGCCCCCTAACTTTTTCAAAGTATCCGTTCTCGTCAACCCCTTGACGGGGCGCAGTATACCATGGTTCTGGTTCCGGATTAAATAGACCATAAATTGACTCAAACAAGAGTTCTGCCTTCTCCTCAAGCTTCTCTGCGATGCCAAGGAGCAGATCGGTATTTGTAAGGTCACACAGTTTCGCAAACGTCAACAGGCTGATATTAGTTGATGCGGCTGCACTAATGGCCCCAGGCTGGAAGCCCGATTCGGCAAGTAGTACCCCTCGGTCAGCCCCAACGTCATCGACTACGCCCTTGAGCGCGAGCACCTTTTCCTTGGGGACAGGTCTATTATATTGTTTGCACTCAATTACCCATTGGAGTTCAAGGCCGAAGTGGCGGAATTTTACCAATACATCGATATTATGGCTTGCTCTTGCGCCTTGGACTCGGGCATCTACTTCCACATCGCAACTAAGCTGGCGAAAATATTTGGCTACGTCCTCCTGATAATCATGCCATTTCATTGGATTCTTAGCGAACTGTGTTACACAATCGCACTTCCTATTTATGCTTCGCAACCCCAATTAGCTCTGCTATATCTTCTATCCCCTCTTTCGCCATGAACTGCTCTATCCCCTCCAGCACGTCAAGTGGTGCGCGGGGGTTGGCAAAGATGGCGGCGCCGACCTGCACGGCGCTGGCTCCAGCCATGATGAACTCTATGGCATCGGCGGCGGTGGCGATGCCGCCCACGCCAATCACCGGCACGTCCACGGCGCCGGCCACGGTATACACCATGTAAAGCGCCACCGGCTTTACCGCCGGTCCGGATAGACCGCCGGTTATGTTGCCCAGCGCCGGCTGGCGGCGGCTGATATTAATCGCCATGCCTTTCAGCGTATTCATCACCGTGACGGCGTCAGCCCCGGCATCAGCTACGGCTATGGCTACCCGGGCAATATCGCCGGTGTGCGGGGTGAGCTTGACCAGAACCGGCAGCGAGGTAGCGGCTCTGACCGCAGCCGTTACTGCCGCCGCCGACCGGGGGTCTGCCCCGAACTCAGCCCCGCCGGCTTTGACATTGGGGCAGCTAATGTTTACCTCAATGCCGCTTATCCCCGCCGCCCCGTCCAGCTTTTCTGCCAGTTGAGCATATTCTTCAACCGTCCCTCCGGCAATATTGACGATGACCGGCGCCCGCCACCCCGCCCAGACTGTTGCCTTGTCCCTGATTACGGCATCAACCCCGATGTTCTGCAGCCCGATGGAGTTGAGCACGCCGCACGCCGTCTCCGCCAGCCTCGGCTGGGGATTGCCTTCCCTGGGCTGGAGGGTAGTGCCCTTGCACACGATAGCCCCCAGCCGCTGGATGTCAAACAGGTGGCTGTACTCGGTGCCGTAGCCGAAGGTGCCCGATGCCGTCATCACCGGGTTAGCCAGTAGTAGACCGCGCTTGTTTCCGGACGCAAGCTGGACTGATAAGTTGCTCATCGCTCGTGATTATATATCATCCCCGGCAAGCGGGCAATGTTAAC
>CAYUBP010000212.1:0-2140 GCA_964443115.1 uncultured Dehalococcoidales bacterium
CTACACCCTATCCTACACTCTTTCCCTACACGACGCTCTTCCGATCTGAGACTATCAGCGGGCCGGTGCTCATCCTGGCTGGTCCCGGTAGCGGTAAGACCAGGGTCATCGCCCACCGGGTGGCTTATCTTATCAGGGTCTGCGGGGTTGGTCCCCGCCGCGTAATGGCGGTCACTTTCACTAACAAGGCTGCCCGGGAGATGGGGGAGCGGCTGGAACGGCTGGTCGGCGGCTCGGTCAGGGAGCTGACTGTCGGCACCTTTCATGCCATCTGCGCCCGCATCCTGCGCCGCGACGGCAGGGCAATCGGCGTTGACCCCGGGTTTGTCATCTATGATGATGAAGACCAGCTTGCCCTGATAAAGCGGGCTACTCTGGACGCAGGACTGGACCCGAAGCAGTATGCCCCGCGGGCAATTGCCTCCGCCATCTCGGCAGCCAAGAGCCGGCTGCTCGCCGCCGATGGCTATATCCAGCAGAGCCACAGCTACTTTGAAGAGGTGGTGGGCAGGGTCTACGAGCGCTACCAGAAGATGCTGGTTGGTGCCAGCGCCCTGGACTTTGACGATTTGCTGATGAAGGCGGTGCTGCTTTTCAGGAACAGTGCTGAGGTTCTAGCCCGGTATCAGGAGAGGTACCTGCATGTCCTGGTTGATGAGTTCCAGGACACCAATGTGACCCAGTACGAGCTGATAAAGCTGCTGGGCGGGAAGTACCGCAATATATGTGTTGTCGGCGACCCCGACCAGTCAATCTACTCGTGGCGCTTCGCCGACCTGCGTAACATTCTGAGCTTTGAGAAGGACTATCCCGAAGCCCGAGTGGTGCTGCTGGAGCAGAACTACCGCTCCACGAAGAAGATTCTGGAAGCGGCATCCAGCATTATCTCGGCTAACCAGCAGCGCAAGCCAAAGGGTCTGTGGACGGATAACGCGCCCGGAGAGCCGCTTACCGTGGCGGAGACATATACCGAGCGGGAGGAAGCGCAGTTTGTAGCCGGCGAGGTTGACCGGCTGACCCGGCAGGGCTATAAGCTGGGCGACTCAGCCGTCATGTACCGTACCAACGCCCAGTCCCGTGCCCTTGAGGAAGCCCTCGTCCGCTACGGGATGCCCTATAGACTGGTGGCTGCTACCCGCTTCTACGAGCGGCGGGAGGTCAAGGACATAATTAGCTATCTCCGGCTGGTTCAGAACCCCAATGACAGCGTGAGCCTGCTGCGGGTTATCAACGTCCCGGGGCGGGGCATCGGGCAGCAGACCACCGCCAGGCTCTCCAGCCTGGCAAGGGCGGAGGGTGTCCCCGAGTACAGGGTATTGCAGGCGATAGCTGAGCAGGAGCCGCCGCTGTTTAGCCCGAATATCGCTAAAGCTCTTACCGGTTTCCTGAGCATGATGCAGGAATTTGCCGCCTGTAGCCAGGAGCTGAGCCTGGTTGACCTTTTTGACCTGGTTATCAGGCGCATTGGCTACGAGGCATATTTGATGAGCGAGCCGGATGGCGAGGAGCGGTGGGAGAATATCCGGGAGCTGCGCACTGTCGCCGACCAGTACCGCGACCTGCCGCCGCGGGAGGGTCTATCTGCTTTCCTGGAGGGGGTAACCCTTGTGTCTGATGTGGACGGGCTGAACGGGAGTGCGGATGCGGTGACCCTGATTACCCTGCACCAGGCAAAGGGGCTGGAGTTCCCCGTGGTGTTTATTGTCGGTTTGGAGGACGGTATCCTGCCTCACATCAAGTCCTTTGGCGATGCCGCCCAGATGGAGGAGGAGCGGCGGCTGTTCTATGTCGGTGTGACCCGGGCGAAGCAACGGCTGTACCTCGTCCGTGCCTTCCGCCGCAGCCTGATGGGGTCGTCAAATGTATGCCAGCCATCGCGCTTCCTTGAGGATATACCCCGGCATTTGATATCCGGCGCTGGCCTGTGGCGGGAGGAAAGCCCGGCAGCCGCCCCGGCTTACTCCTGGGACCAGGCTCCCGCCCCCGGTCTCCCCGTGCCCGAGCTTAAGGCGGGTGACCATGTCCGTCACAGCGCCTTCGGCGAGGGGGTAGTCGTCAGCTTCCAGCTGACAAAGGACGATGCCGAAGTGGTGGTGGTCTTTAACGGGGTGGGCTTAAAGAAGCTGCTTGCCAGCTTTGC
>CAYUBP010000213.1:0-2139 GCA_964443115.1 uncultured Dehalococcoidales bacterium
CGGGGCGGTGAGGTCTTTCACCATGCTCAGGATGACAATAAAAAGGCACTTTTAGGGCAAAGCTCTTACCAGGGGGAAGGGGACTAAGGGGATAGGGTTTTTCCGAGCCGGTAAAAAGTATTGACTGGAGGCATAGTTTTGTATTATCCTTAGAACTCCTAGGTATGCAGCAAATGCGGGAGGATATGTGGAAACGCTCTACTCTGCATTGTTAGCCGTGTCCGCCTTTTGTCTGGGCGCCTGTCCCTTTTCACTGTGGGTCGGGCGGTGGTTACTGCATAAAGATATCAGGGGCTACGGGGATGGCAACCCCGGGGCAGCCAACGTCCTCCGCGCCGGAGGGCGTAAGTCATTCGTCCTGTCTCTGGTGCTGGATATAGCCAAGGGCGCCCCCTTCGTAGTCCTGGCAGACAGGTTCTTCGGCTTGTCGGAGGCAGTGGTTATTGCGGTTGGGCTGAGTGCGATACTGGGGCACGCCTTCTCACCGCTGCTCAGGTTCAGGGGCGGCAAGTCGTTAGCCGTTACGGCTGGCGTCCTCTTCGCGCTACCCCAGCACGAGATGCCGCTGGCCTTCGGCGTGTTTCTGTTCCTCGGCTTTCTCTTCATAGAAAGCCATGCCTGGACGGCGGTGCTCGGCACTGCCGCTTCACTGACTTACTTCGTGGTTACCACGGGTAGCTCCTGGCAATCGCTGTTTATGCTCTGTGTGCTCATAATATTCGCCGTAAAGCAGTTCGGAGAGCTGCAGACTGTTCCCAGGTTCAAGGCAAAGCCTTTATACTGGTTCCAGTCCAGGCGGCATATCTAGGATTCTGGATGATATATCAGGTAGTTATCGGCGCCGGTCTGGTCATCTTCTTACTCAACCTTATTCTCAATTTACGAAGCCTCAAGACCCCGTCCCGGGATGTCAAAGTCCCTGAGCCGGCACCCCTTATCTCCGTCCTCATCCCGGCAAGGGATGAGGAAGCGAATATAGAGACCTGCCTTGAGTCCCTGCGGAAGCAGGACTACCCCAATTTTGAGGTTATCGTTCTGGATGACGACTCCTCGGATGATACGGCTGGCATAGTGGAGCAGATAGCCGCCAGAGACAGCCGCATCCAGTTAATCAGGGGGGAACCCCTTCCCCCGGACTGGGCGGGCAAACCCTTTGCCTGCCATCAACTGGCGACCAGGGCTAGAGGCTCCTGGCTGCTCTTTGTTGATGCCGATACAACACACGCCCCCCACATGCTACGCAGCGTGCTCGCGCTGGCTCTCAGGCTTAAACCGTCCCTGCTCTCGGGATTCCCCCGCCAGCTCGCCACTTCCCTGGCCCAGAAGATAGCCATCCCCATGCTCTACTTTATTATCATGAGCTGGATGCCTCTCTGGTGGCTCCAGCGCTCGAGGCAGCCCCGGACATCGCTGGCTATCGGCCAGTTCCTGCTCTTTCCCGCACAGGAATACTGGCGGATTGGCGGTCACCGGGCAGTGAAAGCCCGCATACTGGAGGATGTCTGGCTGGGAATTGAAGTAAACCGGCACGGCGGCAGGCATCTTGTGGTTGACCTGTCACCGGTTGTCTCGTGCCATATGTACCGGAGCCTGGTGGCAACGTGGCATGGGCTGGCAAGGTCAATATATTCCATAGCGGCGCTGTCTCCCCTGGCGCTGGGGGCGCTGATTGTAGCCGGCTACCTGTTCTTCCTCGCCCCCGTTTACGGGCTATGGAATGAGTTGTTTGCGACGGCCGTCCCCAGTGCCTGGCAGCCTATCATTATCTTCCAGGTAGCCGTTATCTTTTTCATGCGCTGGCTGATGGACAGTCACTTCAAGGAGCCTCTTATTTCAACCTTACTTCACCCGCTGGGCATGTCGTTTCTCATATTGGTCGCTATCTACGCCGGTTCACGGCAGGTGATTGGAGTTGGTGTCCAGTGGAAAAAGCGGCTCTACGCCAAAGAGTCGGGGGTTGAGTGAAACAGGTACGGGCAAATTTGAAACTTGCCTGCGTAAGCTGTAAAATATACATAGGAGACTACCCCGCAGGGAATATAGGGAGAACCAGCTTTGGCTAAAAAGAGACCGGAACAGCCCCATCAGGAGTTTACCAAACGTCAGCTTTCCCAGTGGCAACGGCAGAAGAGAATCCAG
>CAYUBP010000214.1:0-718 GCA_964443115.1 uncultured Dehalococcoidales bacterium
GGGCTCTTCCGCTCTCCCACACGGCGGTGTATTCCCCACGCATGTGGGGGTGAACCGGAGCCGTTTCGCCACTTCTACAAAAAAGTTGCGTATTCCCCACGCATGTGGGGGTGAACCCAGGACGCTCATCATCCCCGACTGGCAGATCCAGTATTCCCCACGCATGTGGGGGTGAACCGTATGGCTCATAAGGCACGAGCAACCCCGCTACTTGCGATTGAACATTCCTGACTGTTGTGCAATGCCACTCGTCTTTACATACGGGTGCGTTTATCCGGAAACTCTTTTACTTACCACGCATGAATAACCGCGGTGCGAGCAGCTTGCGCAACTCTTCAGCTATAACAACACCAACCGCCACCAAAACGACCACTCCCCAGTCCCCAATGTCCAGCGGCACGGTGTAGAACAGCCTCTGGAACGGCGGGGTATAGATGACCACCACCTGCAGGAGAATAGCCAGCCCTATGGCAGCAACCAGCAGCCGGTTACTGAACAGCCCCATCTTGAAAATTGACTGATGGTCAGAGCGGGCATTAAGAGCATTGAACCATTGGAAAGCCACCAGCACGCAGAAGGTAATTGTGCGCGCTTCCTCCAGTCCCACCCTGGGAAGTTCCCATCTGAATAAGAAGAAAGTCCCCAGCGACATCAACAGGGCAACAAAGCCGATTCTCCACAGCATCCCGCTGTAGACAATCCCCGCCTTAGCCCGACG
>CAYUBP010000214.1:728-2138 GCA_964443115.1 uncultured Dehalococcoidales bacterium
TTTATCCAGAGAATCTGGACGGCGACCAGAGGCAGGGGTAGACCGGCGACTATTGCAGCTATCCAGGTAAACAACTCCCCGATGTTGGTGCTCAAAAGGTAAAAAACCGAACGCCGGATATTGCCGAAGATAACCCTGCCCTCTTCCACAGCGGAGACAATGGAAGCAAAGTTGTCATCAATAAGAACCATATCCGAAGCCTCTCGGGCAACATCGGTGCCTTTAATACCCATTGCTATACCGATGTCTGCGGACCTGAGCGCCGGCCCGTCGTTTACCCCGTCTCCGGTCATCGCCACCGTATAACCTTTTGTCTTCAGGGCGTTGACTATCCTGAGCTTGTGGAGCGGCTCAACCCGTGCGAATACTGACATGCGCTCTATCCGGTCACTCAGTTCCTCATCGGTCAGTCTGTCAAGCTCCAGCCCGGTCAGCGCCTCTCCCCCGCTCAGCCCGAGTTCTCCGGCAATCGCTACTGCCGTAGCTTTCTGGTCACCGGTTATCATCACTACTTTAATGCCGGCGCGTTTGCAGTTGGCCACCGCCTTCTTTGCCTCTGCCCTCGGCGGGTCAATCATCCCCGTCAAGCCGACAAATGTCAGCGACCCGTCTATATGCTCATGGGAAAGCTGCTCCGGCACGGCGGAACACTCGTAATAGGCTAGAGCCATAACCCTGAGCGCTCTCGATGCCATCTCTAGGTTATCCCGCTCAACCTCTGCGCTCTTTTCCGGCGTCAACTCGCGGGTTTCGCCATTCTCACGGATATGACGGGACATTGCCAGCACCCTGTCCACTGACCCCTTGACATAGACAACTGCCTTCCTGTCCTGACAGGGATGAAGCGTTGCCATGTAGCGCTTTTCACTTGAGAAGGGAAGCTCAGCGAGGCGTGGTTGCTCCTTCTGCAATATATCCTGGCTCATTCCTGCCTTCAGGGCAGCGACAAGTAATGCGCCCTCGGTCGGGTCACCCAGAATTTGATGCTTATCGCCGCCTGATTTCAGAGCAGAATCATTGCACAGGGCGCTGATTTTTAAAGCAAGAAGCAAATCGTCATCTCTCTGAGGCTCAATTCTCTGCCCATTCTCCAGGAACTCGCCTTCTGGGCGGTAGCCGGCTCCGGTGATTTCTATTGTTCTACCGGGCAGGTATAGCTGACGTACTGTCATCTCGCTTTCCGTCAGCGTTCCCGTTTTATCGGAGCAGATAACAGTCACAGCACCCATCGTCTCTACTGCCGTTAGCTTCCTGATAAGGGCGTGCCTTTGCGCCATCCGTCTCATACCCAGGGCTAAGACTACGGTAACCATAACCGGCAGGCCCTCGGGAATCGCCGAAACGGCGGCAGCCACTGCCAGGGTAAACATTTCTTCAAAAGTGTAGCCCTGCACCAGCCCGACGATAACC
>CAYUBP010000215.1:0-1554 GCA_964443115.1 uncultured Dehalococcoidales bacterium
TGAGGCAATATCCTTTCTAAGGGAAGGGGGTCAGGGGGACGGGTTCGTACAGGTCTTAAACTTGTGTGCCGCCCGGCGTCTGGGCTAAACTAGAGTTCTAGCGATGCGGTGGTTGGGGTGGTTATCATGAAAGTGGCTGTGGCGATGAGCGGCGGCGTGGACTCTTCGGTAGCCGCTGCCGTTCTTAAGGAGCGGGGCTATGATGTGACCGGCGTCACTATGCGGCTGACGGGGGATGACTGGGGTGCCAGCGCCATAGATGACGCTCGCAAAGCAGCCGATAGGCTCGGTATCCGGCATCACGTGGTGGATTTCAGCGATGTCTTTGGGCAGGAGGTTATTGCGGACTTCTGCCACGAGTACAGCCTGGGGAGGACGCCCAACCCCTGTATCCGGTGTAACCGGTATATCAAGTTCGGCGCCCTGCTGGAAAGAGCCGCGGAGCTGGGTTGTGATTTTATCGCCACCGGGCATTACGCCCGGGTGGTGAGCGACGGGGTTGGGTACCGGCTCAAGAGAGGTGTTGACCGGCGTAAAGACCAGTCCTACTTCCTGTATACGCTGAACCAGAGCCAGTTGGGGCGCGTGTTGCTGCCGGTAGGGGACTTGACCAAGCAGAGGGTGCGGGAAATGGCGGCGGGTCTGGGGCTTGACGCAGCCGGTGTTCCGGAGAGCCGGGAGATTTGTTTTATCCCCGATAAAGATTACGCCGGATTTCTGAAGCACCGTATTCCCCGGGCAGCCGTGCCCGGTCCGGTACTGGACAGGGCGGGGACAGTCCTCGGCGAGCACCGGGGGATACTGTTTTATACCATCGGTCAGCGCAAGAGACTGGGAGTCCCGGCTGGGGAGCCGCTATATGTAACCGCTATTGACCCGGAAAGGAATGCTATTATCGTCGGCGGCAGTCATGATGTGTATAACAGCCAGCTTGTTGCCTCCCGGTTGAACTGGATAGCCGGCAGCAGGCCGAAGTACCCGCTTAGCGTGACCGCCAGTATACGGTATCTCCACCCCGCGGCGGAGGCGGTAGTTGTCCCGCTGGGCAGCGACCGGGTCCGGGTAAGCTTCAGCCAGCCTCAGATGGCGGTCACCCCGGGTCAGGCGGTGGTCTTCTACCAGGGGGACGTTGTGCTGGGGGGCGGCACAATAGAGGGCGTGGAAGAGGATAAGAGATAAATCATCACGGAGTCTGTGCAAATAGATTGAGAATATCTGCCATACTACCTTTTTGCCTACTTGTTCGTTATACTATATGCACAGGGTAACGCCACTTTGTTAGTCAGGACTACTCAGGAGTTATCAGGTGCAAGATGAAGAGAGCCTGGTAGAGCGAGCCAGGCAGCATGACCGGGAGGCTTTTGCCCAGTTATATGAGCAGCACTTTGACCGGATTTACCGTTACCTCGTCCTCAAGGTAGGGGATGAGGCGGAGGCAGAGGATATGACCCAGCAGGTCTTTCTCAATGCGCTCCAGTCTATATCTTCCTTCAAATGGAAGGGGGCTTCTTTCTCGGCGTGGCTGTTCCGGATTGCTCATAACCAGGCGGTGGA
>CAYUBP010000215.1:1564-2106 GCA_964443115.1 uncultured Dehalococcoidales bacterium
TTCCTGCGGAGGAAAAACAGGCGGGCGACTGTTCCGCTTGATGAAACGCTGGTATCAGGGGACGCCAGCCCACAGTTGCAGGTGGAGCTGAGGCTGGATATCAAGCAGCTTGTTGGTGCTACTCAGAAGCTGACCAAAGCCCAGCGCGAGGTGATTGCATTGCGCTTCGCCAGCGGGCTGTCGGTGGCTGAGGTGGCTAAAATCATGGGGAAGAGCGAGGGGGCGGTAAAAGCCCTTCAACATAGCGCAGTGGTATCTCTGCGCAGGGCGATGGCGTGAGATGAACAGGAAAGAGTTTGATAATATCCTGAACGAATGTCTGGAGCAACTGCTGGAGAGGGGCGGGACGGTAGAGCAGTGCCTTGCCCGCTATCCGGAGCAGGCGGCGGAGCTTGCGCCGCTGCTGGAGACGGCGCTGTCGGCGAAGAAGGCTTCGTCTATCACTCCTGACCCTGAGTTTAGAGCTAGGGCACGGTGCGAGTTCCAGTCGGCGCTCCAGAGAATGCCGGTCAGGGAAGCTCCGGCGAGACGACTGTTTATGC
>CAYUBP010000216.1:0-2084 GCA_964443115.1 uncultured Dehalococcoidales bacterium
ACACCCTATCCTACACTCTTTCCCTACACGACGCTCTTCCGATCTGATAAAGAAGACCGCCTTGCCGCACTCTACGATGAGTACTTTGAGCGGATTGCGCACTACATCTACGTGCGCCTGGGGGACAGGAGTGAGGCTGAAGACCTGGCCGGGGAAGTGTTCGTTAAGGCACTCCATTCACTTACATCATACCAGGAGCGCGGCATTCCCATGCAGGCATGGCTATTCCGAATTGCCCATAATGTTTCGGTTGATACCCTGCGAAGAAGGGGAAAGATGGCTGTAGTGCCCGTTGAGGACATTACACTGGAAGCCGGGGAAGACCCGGCGGTGATGGCGGAGAATAGCATTGAGATGGGGAGGGTTAACGAGGCTATGAAGAGGCTCACCGCCGGGCAGAGAGAGGTAGTCAGGCTCCGGTTCTTCAGCGGGCTGAGTTCCAGAGAGGTGGGGGCTATTTTGAAGAAGAGTGACGGTGCCGTGCGCGAGATGCAGAGGGCGGCTGTGGAGAAGTTGCGCCAGCTCCTGGCTGAATAAAGATTATGAACAGGTTAGACAGGATACTTGACGAGTGCATTGAGCGACTGAACCGCGGGGAAGGCGTGGCCGCCTGTCTTGCCAGCTATCCCGAGTACCGCCGGGAGATGGAGCCACTGCTTTCGGCTGTCCTCAGGACAAAGGATGCCTACCCCTTTACGCCTTCAGCCCGGGCAAAGAGCTTCCAGAGGCAACGCTTCAACGCAGCCTTGGTGGCATACCGGGAAAAGCGCGGTGGGCGGCAGCCATTCTTCCGGCGATTGCTGGGCTGGTCAAGGGTATGGGCGCCAGCAGTAGCCGTTATCGCCATCGGACTGGTCGTTTACTTAGGCCTGAGACCGCAGTTCACGCTTCCGGTGACAGTAGCCCAGCCCAATCCCGCCGGCAATTTTGCCTTCCTGCTTAGCGACGAGGTCAATGACATCGGCGACTTCGCCGAATTAAATGTCTCGGTCTCCAGGGTGACCCTGCGCCTCAGCGGTAACCAGGAAAGCAACGTTGAATTTGTGCCCGCTATCCAGACAGTGAACCTGGCTGAACTGGTGGGCGACCGGGCGCAGGAAATATGGAGAGGGGACATCCCCGAGGGTGAGTACACGAAGATAATACTGGAGGTATCAGAGGTCAGCGGCACCCTGAAAGATACCGGCAAAGCCGCCAGTATCAAGCTGCCCGGCAGCAGGCTGGAGATTTCGAAACCTTTTAACGTGCAGAGCGGTGATTTGACCAGCTTCGTCTATGACCTCACCGTGGTCAGAGCCGGAAAAAGCGGCCAGTATATTTTGAAACCGCAGATTGACCAGAGCGGCAGCAATCGTGACTTCACCAGGGTGGAACCCGGAAACGCCCACCGGCAGTAACCCGTCATCACAGCGGCAAAACCTCGGCAGTTGTGCTAAAATTACCTCGTGGACTACTCAAAAAGCCTCATGCTCTATCAGGATGAGCCGGTATACGGGCTTTTCTTAAAGCTGATTGTTGTGGCAGCACCGGCTATGTTGCTAGCGGGGAGCCTGTGGCTATGGTCCCTGGATGAAAGCACCGGCGCCCTGGCGCTGCTGGTTGAGGCTTTTATCATTGGTCTCATCTTCTGGCTGCTATTCCCCCGCAGGTACCAGGTGTACGAAGACCACCTGCGCATCGTGCTGGGGGGGCCGGTATCTGTCAGGGTCCCGTTTGACAAGATAGAAAAGATAGAAACCGCCGGCAGGCTCTATTTCAGCGTCAATTTTGCCACCAGGTTCACCACCAACTACGTGGCAATAGTTAAAAAGAGGGGGATGAGCATTGCCATAACGCCGAGAGCCGAGGATTTGTTTACAGAACACGCCAATCATGCCCTGAGCGAATGGAGAAAGGCGGCAGGCGGCACAGCCCGGTACTGATTTACAAAGCCTGTTTTTAGGCGTAAAATTAGGTATGATTTCGGGCGGTTAGTTCAGTGGTTAGAACGCTTGCTTCACACGCAAGAGGTCGGAGGTTCAAGTCCCCCACCGCCCACCATAAAGCTGGGTAGTCTCTGATTGCCAAAAGGCCTTCCCCCGGAT
>CAYUBP010000217.1:0-2074 GCA_964443115.1 uncultured Dehalococcoidales bacterium
AGATTTCAATTCCTGAGGCTAAACGGTACCTCAAGGAAAAGGGGATACCGGTAAGGATATAAGGAGGCAACCAATGTCTTTAAGCAAGCCAAATGCCAGTGCGGCTACGGTAACCACTACAAGGGTGGCGCAGGCTCCGATATCCGGGATGTGCGTCACCTGCGTTGATGGCTGCCCCGGTTACTGCGAGGTGGGGAGGTCGGCGCTGCGGGGGAGGGAAATCATCTACCCCCAGCCCTTCGGCAAGGTAATTGCCGGCTCGGAGAAGGACTACCCGGTGGACTTCTCCCACTTCAATATCCAGGGGACGTGCGTTGGCGCCGTGGGTACGGATGCCGACCCGGACAAGGCGCTCTTCTCAGCGGTTGACCTTTCCACCGAGATTGGTGCCGGGGTGAACAGGATTAAAGTGAAAGTCCCCTTCTTCACCGGCGCCCTGGGGTCAACAGAGATAGCCAGGGTGAACTGGGAGGGCACTGCCGTTGCGGTGGCGATGGCTGGAGCCGTCCTTGTCTGCGGGGAGAATGTCTGCGGCATGGACCCCGGTGCCGAGTTTAAGAACGGCAGGGTGGTGAAGTCCCCCGAGCTGGCAAGGAGAGTCTCTGTGTACCGGGACTGGTACGATGGCTACGGGGCGATGCTGGTGCAGGCAAATGTTGAGGATACCCGCCTCGGTGTGCCGGAGTATGCCGTGGAGAAGCTGGGGGTTGAGGGCATTGAGATAAAGTGGGGGCAGGGAGCCAAAGACATCGGCGGCGAGGTCAAACTGCCGACGCTGGAGCGGGCGCTTGAGCTTAAAAAGCGCGGCTATATCGTTATCCCTGACCCGGAGAACCCTTACGTGCAGGAAGCCTACAGGGTGGGGGGCATAACCGAGTTTGAGCGGCATTCCCGCTTGGGAATGGTTGACGAGGAGTCATTCCTGAGAGAGGTGGAGAGGTTCAGGAAGCTCGGCGCTAAATATGTCACCCTTAAGACCGGCGCCTACAGACCGGCAGATTTAGCGCGTGCGGTCAAGTGCGCCTCGGAAGCCAGGATAGACCTGCTTACCGTGGACGGTGCCGGCGGCGGCACGGGCATGAGCCCGTGGCGGATGATGAACGAGTGGGGTATCCCCACCGTCTATCTGGAGAGCCTCCTCTATCAGTTCCTCAGGCGGCTGGAGGCGAAGGGCAGGTTCATTCCCAGCTGTGCCATTGCCGGTGGTATTGTCCTTGAAGACCAGATTTTCAAGGCGCTGGCGTTGGGCGCACCCTATATCCAGGCAATATGCATGGGCCGCTCCACTCTTACCGCGGCCATGGTGGGCAAGACGCACGGGCAGCTTATGAAAGAGACCCACGGCGACCATGACTATCAGGACATGCTGCTCCGCACCTTTGTCGCCGCCGAGCAACTCAAAGAGAAGTACGGTGATGACCTTGTGAAGATACCACCGGCAGCCATCGGCATCTATACCTACTATGACCGGATTGCCACCGGACTGAGGCAGCTAATGGCTGGCGAGCGCAAGTTTGCCCTTAAATATATTGACCGGAATGACATAATGTCACTGACCCGGGAAGCGGCTGATGTCTCCGGTATCCCCTACTTGATGGAAGTGGACGGGGACGAGGTAGACAGGATTCTGGGCTAATGGAGAGAGATATGGTGAAAACAGTCTGTATCAAGCACTGTGCTGAACCTTTCTGCGTACCAGCGTGCCCGTCGGGAGCGCTTATGGTATCCGAGGACCAGGTTGTCGTGGATTCGGAAAAGTGCCACGGCTGCGGGCTCTGCCGTGTGATGTGCATGACCTGGAGCCGCGACCACGTCATGAGGACCAAGAGCCGGTTCTGGCTTGCCGGAAGACTATAAAGAAAGTCAGCGGCGCAGGCTGGCTATGTTGTTACCGCCGGAGTGGTGAAATTGGGTATTGACCCTGTCCCCTTTGCCCCCTTCCCCTTAACAAGGGGAAGGGGAATTCGTTATAAAAGAGAGGCTTCGTCTCTCTTTTTTCTTGTTTTCCCCTTCCCTTTCTAAGGGCTTTGCCCTAAAAGTGCCTTTTTATTGTCATCCTGAGCATGGCGAAAGG
>CAYUBP010000218.1:0-2037 GCA_964443115.1 uncultured Dehalococcoidales bacterium
CGCCAATCTACTGTCGCTCTGAGCGAAGAATCCCTCACCACCCCAGATTCTTCGTAGCTTCGCTCCTCAGGATGACTTTTGAGACGTTCTCCTCAAGAGGGGAAGGGGATTAAGGGGATGGGGTCAAACCTTTACAAAGTAAGCCTGGATACTGTATTCTCAATATGAATTTCAGGTCGCAATTTCTGGAACAAGGGGGGGCTGGTTTGTACCGGGCACCGCGCGGCACTCAGGATATTTTGCCGGAGGAGCAGCCTTACTGGCGCTTCATAGAGAAGAAGGCGGCGGCTATCGCCGGCCTATATGGCTACCAGCGGATTAAGTTGCCCACCTTTGAGGATACCGGGCTCTTCACCCGCAGCGTGGGTGAGGCGACCGATATCGTCCAGAAGGAGATGTATACCTTTGAGGACAGGGGAGGGGGCAGCCTGACCCTGAGACCGGAGGGCACAGCGCCGGTATGCCGGGCTTATATGCAGCACGGGATGCAAAACCTGCCGCAGCCGGTAAAGCTGTACTATATCGGCTCCACTTTCAGGTACGAAAGACCGCAGGCGGGCAGGTACCGCGAGCACAACCAGTTCGGCTGCGAGGCTATCGGTGATGGCGCCCCCGCCCTTGACGCCGAGGTCATTGACGCCGCATGGCAGTTCTTCCAGTCCCTGGGGCTACAGAGCCTCACTCTCCAGCTCAACAGCATCGGCTGCAAGAAGTGCCGGCCCAACTACCTGGCGATCGTCAGGGGCTACTATGCTGAATACGGGGCGAGCCTCTGCCCCGACTGCCGGGGCAGAGTGGAGAGGAACCCTCTCCGTCTGTTTGACTGCAAGAACGAGTCGTGTCAGCGTATAGCTGATTCGGCGCCCAGGAGTGTTGACCACCTCTGCCCGGAATGCGAAACGCACTTCAGCCAGGTGAAGAAGTATCTGGCTTTGCTGGAGTTGCCTTTTGCAGTGAACCATCACCTGGTACGGGGGTTGGACTACTATACCAGGACGGTGTTTGAGGTGCAGCCCGAGGATGCCGGCAGCCAGAGCACCATCGGCGGCGGCGGGCGCTACGATGACCTGATTGAGACGCTGGGGGGTAAGCCTACGCCCGGAATCGGCTTTGCCGCTGGCATTGAGCGTATAGTGTTGAACCTGAAGAAGCAGGGCATTCCCGTCCCGTCTCTGCCCCAGCCGAAGGTATTTATCGCCTATGTCGGTGATGACGCCAGGAATGAGGTAGTGAAGCTGGCATCCCGGCTCAGGCGTTCCGGTGTTGGCGTCATACAGGCTCCCGGCGACAGAAGCCTTAAAGCACAGCTAAGGCAGGCAAATACCTTGGGCGCCGCCTACGCAGTAATAATTGGCGAGCAGGAGGTAAATACTGGAACGGTGGTACTGAGGGACATGACCACCGCCCAGCAGGAGATGATTCCTCTTGCCTGGCTCCAGCCGCAGCTTGAGCAGCGGCTCAGTTAGGCGCTTGGCTGACATCCGGAACGCCTGCATCAGTATAGTTCGCCCCCGATTGATGTAACCAGCCTATCTCCCTGACCCCCTTCCCTTGATAAGGGGCTTGCCTCAGAAGTCATTCTGAGGAGCGGAGCAACGAAGAACTCCATATAAAAGAGACCCTTCGCTGCGCTCAGGGTGGCATTAAAACGCACTTTTAGGGCAAAGCTCTTGATAAGGGGAGGGGGGACAGGGGGGATGGATTTGCGCAAGACTTACATCGCCTTGACTTTTCTATCTGCCAGATACGATAATATTAAACGGTCTTACTAACCCGTGAGGTGTAAAATTGGATATTACTTGGCTTGGTCATTCCTGCTTCAGGATTAAAGGGGGGCAGGTAACTATTATCACTGACCCTTACCCGCCAGGCCTGGGCTACACTTTAGGCAAGGCTACGGCTAACATCATAACGGTAAGCCACCAGCACGAGGGGCACTCTTATGTCCAGGGCATTGGCGGCGAGCCGAGGGTTATCAGCCGGCCCGGTGAGTATGAAGTCGGCGGTGCCATGATTATCGGGATTCCCACCTTCCAT
>CAYUBP010000219.1:0-2028 GCA_964443115.1 uncultured Dehalococcoidales bacterium
GAGATGGAATCTCGTGACTGGAGTTCAGACGTGTGCTCTTCCGATCTGGCTTGGTGGTGAGGAACTGGAAGTTGCTGATAACCCGGCTGTCGTCGCGGGAAAGCTCCGTCTGGCGGATGGGCACGTCTTTCTCCAGGCTGGTTCTAATCTTCAGCAGCAGCTCGCGCTCGTGGAGGAGGCGCTGCTGGTCAGGATGTTTGGCTCCCTTTAGCGATTCTTCTATCCTGGCCAGCCTTTTCTCAATAATAGCCATGTCAGAGACGGCAAGCTCCAGGTTTATGGTGGCAATATCTCGCCTGATGTCCAGGCTGCCCTCTGTATGGGGTATACTCTCATCTTCAAAAGCCCGGATGACAGCAATCAGGGCGTCGGCAGTACTGAGCTGGGTCAGGAACTCGCCGCCTATCCCTTTGCCGTCAGCTAGACCCTTGGCTGAAGCCCCGATGTCGGTAAATGTTATCTCGGCGGGAACCAGCCTGTGGGGGTGGAGAATATCCGCCAGTGTCTTGAGGCGGGGGTCGGGGACTTTGGTTACGCCGATATGTAAGGCGGGGCTTGCCTCCGGCTTAGCCCCGGTCAGGGTGTTGAAGATAGTCGTCTTGCCGCTCTTAGCCAGTCCGATGATGCCGATATCAATGCTCATATTCAGCCCTCACCTCCGGCAGGGAGACCTGCGGGCATCCGTTGACCTCTGGCACTCTCAAGCCGCCCGCGGGACTACCGGCGTCCGGACCTGATTATTTCCCGGGCTTGCTTGAGAGCCGTGTCTCTCTCGGTGACAGACAGCTGTTCGTTGGCGGCTAGCTCAAGCAGGGCAAGGAGTGCCTCGCGGGTGCCAATCCTGCCAATCATCCCTTGAGCTTTCATCCTCATTTCGGCATCAAGCTCCAGGTCGGCGGCAATGCTGGCTAGCTTCTTTAGCTCGGTTGGCTGGTCTGGCATTGTGCTCACCTCTTGATTCATATCGGGCTTCTATTTTACTCTTTGCAGGGCTATTGTTCAATACAATCTCTGGTCAGGTTGGCGCAGCAGGTGGTAAAATGTATGCCGGGGCTAAAGCTTGCTATATATTTTGCTGGGTGAAGACGATTTCTCAATCCACCGGTCGCTTGAGGAAATCAAGAAGGGGTTGGGCGACCCGGCGCTGCTATCGGCGAATACCGTTACCCTTGACAGCGAGCGGCTAACGGTGAGTGAGCTACAGGGTGTTTGTGAAACGGCGCCTTTCCTCTGCGAAAAGCGGCTGGTTATTGTCAGCGGGCTATTAAAGCGGTTTGAGCCTAAAGGCAGGCCTAACCGGCGCAAGAAGGCGGCAAGCCGCGGGGACGACTGCCAGCCGCTGGCTGACTATGTCCGGCGGGTGCCGGACAGCACGGTGCTGGTGCTGATAGACGGTGGTATAAGCAGCGGCAACCCGCTGCTTAAGGCGGTGGCGGAAGGGGCAGAGGTCAGGTCGTTCCCGATGCTGAAAGAGGCAAAGCTGCGGCAGTGGGTTGGGCGGAGAGTAGCGGAGGAGGGGGGCAGCATATCGCCTCAGGCGGCGGGCCTGCTGGCGGGACTGGTCGGCGGCAATATGTGGGCGATGGCTAACGAGATAAACAAGCTGGTGCTGTTTGCCTCCGGGCGTCGTATTGAGGAGGCGGATGTCAGCCTGATAGTAAGCCATAGCCAGGAAGCCAGCGTCTTTGTCATGGTTGATGCCATTATTGAGTCCCGCACTAAGGTTGCGGAGCGGTTGCTCCAGCAGTTATTGCAGAAGGGTGCCAGCCCCGGCTATCTCATGACCATGCTGGCGCGGCAGGTGCAGATGATAGTCCGGGCTAAAGAATTGGCGGGTCAGCGGCAGTCCGAGGGTGAGATTCAGAAGAGGCTGGGCTTGCACGAGTTTGCCCTGCGTAAGACGCTGGAGCAGGCGGCACGTTGTCCCTACCAGCGGCTGGTTGAGATATATCATAAGCTTCTGGAGACGGACATGGCAATAAAGACTGGCAGGCGCAGTGATGAGCTTGCCCTCACCATGCTGGTGGC
>CAYUBP010000220.1:0-1966 GCA_964443115.1 uncultured Dehalococcoidales bacterium
CATATACATACTCCTGCTTCCGGGGGCTGGAACGGTTGCTGGAGGTGATACTTGATACCCGTTATGGCTACCTCTCGGAAGCTATTGTGGAACTGGCGGCTGAGACCGGCGATGAGTACCGTGATGCCTTCCGCGAGCTTAGCCGTGCTATGGAGTGGCGGGAGGAAGCACGCCGCTCCATACTCAGGGCTCGCTTTCATGCCCGGAGGTTCTCTCTATCAGAGGCGGATAAACAACTGGAAGAGCTGCGCGGGCTGCTCACCAGCTTCCGGGAATACTGCCGGGCGGTGTTTATCTCTCTGGACCACCTGCAGCGGGTCTGGGCTCGCTCTGGCAACGTAGAACGTCTCCTTCTGAAGATGTATGACTATCTCTTTGATCTGTACCCTCCCCGCTTCCCTGCCATCCTGGAGAGCACCCTCACCGAGGAAGAAATCAGAATGGTGAATCGCCCTATCCTTAGGTAGTAACTCGCGATTTAAAATCTTGACAATGTTTTGTAAAGGGGGTAAACTCATCTTCCGATATGCGGAACAGCGTTAGAATAACAATTCAGTGTTGGAGGCTGAAGGGGATAGAAAATAGGTGTACAGCGATGGTGGGGTAGTATGACGGTTGCCTGGTAACCTTCCTGTTAGTGGCTGTTAATTTGCGGTTGGAAAATACTGCTCAAGGAGGATAGTACAAATGGCGGGTGATAAAGTGAAACCAGACGAGGAAAAGAAGCCGGAAGAGCCGCCGAAGATACTGGCACAACCGCTCCCTCGTATCCTCGAGGAGATGGACGAGAATGTCAGGAAAGCCGCCGAAGCTGCCGTAAAAGCCGCCGTTGAGGAAGCCACGATGAAGATTGAGGAGGCTAAGAGGGCGGTTGAGGAGGTTGCGAGGCAGGCAAAGCAGGCTGCCGAGATGGCTGACGCAGCCGCAAAAAGGGCTGACGAAGCCTTTGTGAAGGCATCGGATGCCCTGTCAGCAGAATTAGTGAGAAGAGTCCTCAGGTCACGGCAATTTTTACTAATTCTCATCTTCTTCTTCCTTGCTTCGGTCTTCGCCGCTATATCAATCGGCCTGGGTTTGAGCCTCATGGCTCAATGACGCAGGGGAGTCCCGCAGCAGGGCAGTCCTGTTTGACGCATTAAAGGATTGCTTGACAATACATAATTGCTGATAAAACCGTTAGAGAACAAGAAAATACCCCCAGCAAGCTGGGGGTATTTTCTTTGCGGCGGATTGAACTCCACTGCTGTTTGTTGCTTTCGAGCCTTGCCGGTGCTGTAAAGGCATGTCATAATACAGGAGAAAATACCCGCATTCAATAGCCGGGATAGAGCCGGTAGTAATTTAGCAGCAGCCTGGTCCATAATTGTCTTGACTGGTCGGTAACTATATATGGAGAGGGTTAATGTATACCGAAACACTTATAGACGGTCTGGTCACCGCGGCTCCGCCCCTCGCAGGGTGGGCGGCGGCTGTTATTTTGGCAGCCATACTGCTGAGACGCGGGGGGGCCAGAGCCGAGCGGTTTCTGCTGGCTGGAGCTTCAGTAAAGCTTTTCAAGTCCGGCATAGACGTAATAGCCCCTTCTTTCAACCTGTGGTTGACGGCGGGGCGCGGCCTGGATAGCACCACCGCCACCGACGTTATCCGCATTTTTGACCTCAGCCGGGAGTGTATCGGGCTGGCTGGCATCATCATTCTTGTTTTCGCCTTCTGGTTTAAGTTCGTTTCCGGTAGGCAGCCGGGATAAACCCATTTCCAGCTTATTCAAGGAGCTTGTATGATGAATACGGACGATACGGCTATGATTATTGTTGATGTGCAGGAAAAGCTTTACCGGGTGATGAATGAGAGAGAAGCCCTGGCTAAAAACCTGCGGACGCTTGTCAAGGGAGCGGTGGCATTGGAAATACCATTGATAATCACCGAGCAGAATCCTGCCGGTCTGGGTCCAACTATAGCCGAACTG
>CAYUBP010000221.1:0-1949 GCA_964443115.1 uncultured Dehalococcoidales bacterium
ACTTTTCCCCCATTCTCTAAAATGTATCCTCCTTATGTGTTTCAAGCTGGGTCAACAGGCGGGATGCCACTTGCCCGATTATGCCCAGGGCAGCAACGGGAGTGGGAATTGGCTGGGTGTTTCACCCTGGTCTCCCCTGGCAGAGCCCGCCTGTCTGTAATTCACTTGGTTAGTACGTAGAGGGGAGGGCTGACTTCTCTTACACCCTCCCCCTCCCTTCGGTTTACCTTCTTTGAGCCCTTACCTCCACACGTCTACAGGGTACAGCGAAGGGCTACCTGAGAATCTCCAGCATATCTCGTCGGCAAAACCGATAGACACAATGATAGCGGCATTAGGCCCACGAATCCCAAAAGCGTGTAGCTTGTAGTCGTCAGGTACCTCTCCATAGAGGAAGTTAGTCCCTGGAATCGTCCGCCTGCCGGCATCTGTCAGGTGGTCCCAGTCACCCAGTAGTTTGTATTCGCCAATTGTCACGTAAAATGTGTCGTAGAGCCACTGGGTTACATCGGCCTTTTTCTCGAAACCGTAGTCGTATAGGCTTATGGCCATGTTGGGGTGCATAACAAATGTGGAAGCCCATTCGATGTCATGCATATAAATCATAGGTGCGATATATTCCAGAAAGTTATGCGGGCCGGGAATGCCGTCGACTCCCATCCTCCGTGCCATACCGCCGGTGCCATCTCCAATAAGACTTCGGAATGAGGATGGTTTGATGCCCCACTCTGCTATCCCGGTGAATTCAGCGGCGGAGACTTTACCGATGACACTATAGTCTCTCGCATAGCCACCCGTTTCCCCGAGGGTCTCCCAGTCCGGAGGCAGTCCGTCCTCATCCTCGGCGATGCATACACGGAACGGGCTCCCCGAGTCGGTACGCACGGCGCCGGTGATGCACTGGCCAAAGTTGATGGTCATCAGGGTAGCGGCCCGGGCAATGGACATGTTAGCCGGGTTACCGACGTCAAGGGCATTCTGCCCGGCATTCATGCCGATTTCTTTGGCAATAGGGCCGCTGACGCAGAACAAAAAACCGGCATGGTTACTGGTACCAGGGCAGTTTGTTGAGCCACCGCCGGAAGTTGCAACGGCAAGCGCCACCGGGAGGTATTCTGGCTTGCAGCCAGCCATTACTGCCACCACAGCTACTTTCTCCACCGTAGTCTTATAACCCCCGGCATAGGTTACAGGGCTTGTAGCCTTAGTAATCTCACCGGTTGTGGTGCTACGGGAATAGCGATACACGTCCTCTTGCGGGCTATGGCTGGTTCCGGTAAGCATCTCAGTTACCTTCTCTTCGGTAGGGATGATTATCGGTAGCCCATCGGTAAACTTTGCTATGGGGCAGTTACGACAGTTGTTAATTGGTTGCGTCTGCTGGAAGAACTCCTGAGCATCGTCAAGCGTGCCCTCAAAGATAATCCTTGTTGGAGGCGGCGGTACATACAGACCACTTTCCTTTTCCTTATCAGTTAGGGGGTCGGTAAAAGTCTTGAGTACCTGTTCCAGGAACGTGGCTACCCGTTCCTCACCGCTTCCCACACGAGGAACGTCTACCCAGCGGCCAGTAGGGACGCCAGCTATTAGAGTGCAATTATTGAAGAAGTTTAGTTGGTCGGAGAAACCGAGCCCTACCGCCGGGATGCCAGCTTTTTCCGCACTTGCTACAAACTGTGCCACGGCACGTGTTGCAGCCCCTCACCAGCCTATCCCCCGTATTGCTCCATCGGCAGACTCCTTCAACTCGGTGTCCACTGCAGACATGCCATAAGCACTGGTGGGATTATAGAATACCCACTTGGTGCTGGGGTATGTCTCGGTAACGATCTTATACAGGGCAGGCATGATTATCGGGTCAGCCTCGCCCTGTATAACGTATATGGTCTTACCGTTCAGGGTATCAAGCCGGGGTGATAAGCCAAAGGTTTCCACTGGTATGAATTCAC
>CAYUBP010000222.1:0-1919 GCA_964443115.1 uncultured Dehalococcoidales bacterium
CCAGCCGGGCGGCAGCGAATCGGCGTCCTCGCCGATGGCGACCCCGGTCCGGTTGGTGGGGTTGCCCAGGTTGGTGTTGGCGGAGCCCTGTGTGGCGCCGCCGATGTTATAGAAGCAGAGATTGTACGCCCGTCCGATGGTCATATTGGCCGGGATGCCCACCTGGTACGGGTCCTTAACATTGAGACCCACTTCGTCGACGATGGGGCCGCTGATGCTCAGATAGTAAGCGGCGGGGCAGTTGGTGGTGACGAAGGCGGAGCCGGTCTCAAGCGATGCCAGCAGGATGGGCAGTGCGTTCGGCTTGCAGCCGGCCATGACGCAGTTAACGGCTACCTTCTCCACGGTGGTGCCCCATAGCATGGGCAGGAAGTAGACGGGGTCGCCCGCCTTGACCGTCATCCTGATGCCGGATGATGATAACGAAATGGTTCTATCCGAGGTGTAGGCTATATACTCTTCGGCCGGGTGGCTGGTGCCGGTAAGCATCTCCTCCACCCTCTCCTCGGTGGGGAGGATTATCGGCAGTCCGTCCGTCCACTGGGAGATGGGGCAGTTCTTGCAGACGGAGATCGGCGATGTCTTCTGGTAGAACTCCTGGGCGTCAAGAAGGGTGCCGGTGAAGCAAATCCTGGGGTCGGGAGGCGGAACGTATATACCGGTCTCCCTCTCCTTGTCGGTCAGCGGGTCGGTCAGGGCCTTTATCATCTCATCCCAGAACTGGACAACCCTTTCCCTGCCCAGACCAACGCGGGGGACGGTTACCCACCGGATATTAGGCTCGCCCATGCTCAGGCCAATCTGGTTATACTGGGTTTGCTGGTCGGAGAACCCCAGCTCCACGCCGGGGACGCCATTTGATTCTGCATTCGCTATATATGCCGCCTGGGCATACGTGGCGGCCATTCACCAGCCGATTCCCCGTATTACCGCGTCGGCCGCAGACAACGTGGTTTCGTCGAGGGTGAGCGGACCGAAGCCGCTGGTGGGATTATAGTAGTTCCACGTAGTCTTGGGGGCTACCTCCTGCGCATACTCGTAAAGGGCGGGCATGATGACCGGGTCGGCTTCGCCCTGTACGATGAAGATGGTCTTGCCGTCAATGGTATCAAGGCGCTCCGCCAGAGGTTTTATCTGGACCGGAAGTGCGATGCCCCGCGGGCTCAGGTAGTTAAAGCTCAATTCCTGGCCAACAGGTGTTGCCGTTGCGGTTGGCGTTGCCGTAGCTGTTGCGGTTGCCGTTGGCGTGGCTGTTGCCGATGGAGTTGGTGACGCCCCGCCGTTACAGCCGGTTATCACCATGGCCAGCACCAGGACAACGCTGGCAACCAACAATATTAAGTTCTTCCTTTTCACCTCGCTTCTCCTAGTAGTATTTGTGCGTAACGCAGTGTTTTTGTAGCTATTAAGTCATCTCTCACCCCCTCCGCTATGACAAACCGTGAACAGCAAGTCAGGTAGAAATAGTACAGTATATAATATATTAACGGAATTCTACCGCAAAAAGTTCATTTTTAGGTGAAATACTTTGGCGGGGCCTGGAAATCTCGCGTCACTCAACATATCTTGTCTGTATAATGGTATCATTATCGGCATCACGCGGCGACTTGTCAAGACCTGCATCTGCGGGTAATATGAAGCGGTCTTTTCGCACCGGCATTGCTGTGTTGCTGCTCCGGCAATGAGCTTGACCCATGTCACCACTTGAGTGCTATTATATTCCGTGTGTACATATATAATACGATTGGTTATAATATGGGGCTTTATGGGCTGAAAACCTGGAAGGAGGAACAAGATGGAGGGTAACAACGGGACAACGCTGATTGTGATGAGCGGGGACATGGACAAGGTGCTGGCTGCCTTCAGTATCGCCAAGATCGGAAGAGCGTCGTGTAGGGAAAGAGTGTAGGATAGGGTGT
>CAYUBP010000223.1:0-1909 GCA_964443115.1 uncultured Dehalococcoidales bacterium
ACACCCTATCCTACACTCTTTCCCTACACGACGCTCTTCCGATCTCTTTGACGGGCGGGGCAACTATACGTTGGGCTTTAAAGAGCAGGTAATATTCCCGGAGATTGAATACGATAAGGTTGACAAAGTCCGGGGGCTGGAGATATCGTTTATTACTACTGCAAAGACGGATGAGGAGGGCAGAGCCCTGCTTGAGTTGCTGGGCATGCCCTTCGCCAAGGATTAAAGATGGCAAAAAAATCAAAGATTATTAAGTCGCAGCGACCCCCGAAGCACGCGGTGCAGCAGCATAACCGCTGCCGCCTTTGCGGCAGACCCCGTGCCTATATCCGCAAGTTCGGGATATGCCGCATCTGTTTCCGGCAGCTAGCCCTCACCGGTCAGATTCCCGGCGTGAAAAAAGCAAGCTGGTAGGTGGATATGACTATCTCTGACCCAATATCTGATATGCTTAACCGAATCCGCAACGGCATTATGGCAAGGCACGATTCGGTGCTGGTGCCAAACTCAAGGATGAAGCTGGCTATCGCCAAAATCCTCAAGGAAGAGGGCTTTATCAGCGATTACGAGGTGCTCAAGGGGAAACCGCAGCGGGCGATTAAGATTCATCTCAAGTACAGTAACAACCAGTCAGCCGTTACCGGGCTGGAGCGGGTGAGCAAGCCCGGCCTCAGGGTATACGCCCAGCGGAAAGAAATACCCCGCGTTTATGGCGGCTTCGGGATTGCCATTGTTTCCACGCCCAGGGGGGTAATGACCGGTAAGAAGGCTTACAGGCTGGGCATTGGCGGTGAGCTACTATGCTACGTATGGTAAAGACGGGGAGTGATACTGATGTCTAGAATCGGGCGGATGCCGATAACTGTGCCGCCTAAGGTTACGGTGACTATTGATAACGGCGAGGTCATGGTAAATGGACCGAAGGGCGAGCTGCGCCAGCGTTTTGACCCGGATATGCTTATCACCCTGGAGAGTGACCACTTGAAGGTGTCCCGTCCCAGTGATAGCAAGCGGCACCGTGCCCTGCACGGCTTAACCCGTGCCCTGCTCGCCAATATGGTTGAGGGGGTAACTAACGGTTTTGAGAAAAGCCTTGATGTGGTGGGGGTCGGCTACCGGGTGGAGAAGACCGGCGACCAGCTTGTGCTCCGTGTCGGATACACGCACCCGGTCAAGGTCTCGCCGCTGCCGGGGGTATCCCTGGCAGTAGAGGGAGCCAATCGCATTAAGGTCACCGGAATTAATAAGGAGACCGTCGGTGAGATGGCGGCTGAAATCAAGGCAATCCGCCCCCCCGATGGCTACAAGGGCAAGGGCATCAGGTACTCGGGAGAGACGGTCCACCTTAAACCCGGCAAGGCGGCTAAGGCTATCGGTAAGAAGAAATAGAGGTAACAATGGAAAAGGACAAGCGACGGGTAGCGCGCGAGCGGAGGCACGCCCGGGTCAGAGCCCGGGTCGCAGGTACCGCTGCCATGCCCCGGCTTTGCGTTTTTCGCAGCCTGAACCATATCCATGCCCAGGTCATTGATGATTCAAGGGGGCATACCCTGGTCTCGGCATCAACCATTGACCCGGAGATATCGGGGGAGCTTGCCGGCAAGCCGAAGACGGCAAGAGCCGGGCTTGTCGGCTCCCTGGTCGCCAGGAGGGCGCTGGCAGCAGGGATAACCGGCGTGGTCTTTGACCGCGGCGGCTACAAGTATCAGGGCAGGGTCAGGGCGCTGGCCGAGGCAGCCCGGCAGGGCGGACTCAAGTTATAAAGGAAAAGACCAGTGAAACAGGTAATAAACAGGATAGACCCGACAGAGCTGGAACTGAACGACAAGCTGATTTATGTTAACCGTGTGGCTAAGGTGGTTAAGGGGGGAAAGCGGCTGAGCTTCAGTGCCCTGGTGATAACCGGCGA
>CAYUBP010000224.1:0-1900 GCA_964443115.1 uncultured Dehalococcoidales bacterium
TGACTACCAGATGAACAAAGCCTGCGCCGCCGGCACGGGAAGTTTCATTGACGAACTGGCGGAGATGATGGGAATCTCGGTGAAAGACGGGGAGTTTGGCCGCCTCGCATTCGCCGCACCCAGCACCATTGACCTGGGAACGAGGTGCGCCGCCTTCATGGGACAGGCAGTCCCCTCCGCCCAGCGCGAAGGGGTGCCGCTTGAGGTAATCACCGCCAGCCTGGCTAACTCCATCGCCAAGAACTACCTCTCCAAGGTGGTGGGGACGAGAAAACTCGGCATCAAGGTCATCCTCACCGGCGCCGTATTTTATAATCAGGCGATTGTCGCCGCTTTTCACCAGCAGCTGCCGGGAAAGAGGCTCATTGTCGCCGAACACCGTGAGGTCAGCGGCGCTATCGGTGCTGCCCTCCTTGCCCGTGAGTCCATGTCCGGCAACGGCTCCACATTCAAGGGGTTCCAGCAGGTCATTGACAGCGAGCCCAAGCTGTCCACATTCGTCTGCAAGGGGTGTGATAACAACTGCACCATCACCCGGATGCAGATGCCTGACGAGAAACCAACTTTCTATGGCAGCCGCTGCGACCGCTACGACGCCACGCTGGCTCAGGGGAAAAAGGAGACCTTCTTTGATGAGCGGGAAAAGCTGCTCTTCCGGGACTATAACCCAGACTCGGGCACCGGGCCCACGATGGGCATACCCCGGGCGCTGCTGGTCTATGACTATGCGCCGCTACTTATCGGCTTCTTGAATGCCCTTGGCGCCAAAGTCATACTGTCCAGCAAGACCAGCAAGGAAATCATGGAAGAGGCGGTGGAGCTGAGCTACACTGATAGCTGCTTCCCGATGAAGCTTCTCCACGGGCACGCCGCCGCACTCAAGGACCGCGCTGACTTTATTCTATTCCCCAGCGCCATCAGGCTGGGCATAAAAGACGGTGACTCAAACCAGAAATACGCCTGCCCCCTGGTGCAGGCATCCCCCTTTATCATACGGCAGGCTCTTGACCTGGGTGATAGGCTGCTGGCACCGGCGATTGACTTCAGCCGGGGCAACGCCGATGTCATAAACAACCTGGCTGATGTTGCCTCCAGGATGGGATTCAGCCGGAGGGAAGGCAGGCGAGCGGCTATCGCCGGCGTAGCCGCCCAGCAGAGATTTGAGACTGACCGGCTGGCGCTGGGAGAGAAGCTCCTCCGCCAGCTCCGGGAAAGCAATCAACTCGGCGTGGTGCTCCTCTCCCGCTCCTACATGTCGCAGGACTCCGGAGCCAACCTGGGCATTGCCGAGAAGCTGGCACAGCTTGACGTCGTGCCGGTACCGCTTGACCTTCTGCCCCTGGCACAGATAGACCCCAAGAAATACTCGGACCGCCCCTACTGGATGTATGAGAGCAAATTCATCGCCGGCGCCGCCATAACCGCCGCCGACCCATTGCTCTACGGGCTGGCGCTGACCAACTTCGGCTGCGGACCCAACTCGTTCATACTCAGGGTCACCGAGGATATTATGGGGGGCAAGCCCCTCGGCGAGCTTGAGATTGACGAACATGCCGCCGAGGCAGGCATCGTGACTCGCCTTGAGGCTTTCGTGGATACCATCAAGGGCTACCACCGCTCAGCCAAGCCGGTAGAAGTCCCCAGAGATGCCTACCGGGGGACATCCACTTTCATTGGTTCCGGGAAGACCCTAGTCTTGCTCAGGATGGCACCCTATGTTGAGGCGATAGCTGCGGCAATGGAGGCTTTTGGAGTCAAGGTAATTGTGCTCCCCGAGCCCGATGAACGTAATCTCCTCTACGCTAACCAGCTAACGTCGGGGACTGAGTGCCTGCCATACCGGATAACCCTGGGCGACTGGATGAGGTTCTGCGACGAAAACGGGAAGAATCTAAAGGAC
>CAYUBP010000225.1:0-1866 GCA_964443115.1 uncultured Dehalococcoidales bacterium
CGCGATGGAATCTCGTGACTGGAGTTCAGACGTGTGCTCTTCCGATCTGAAAGGACTCACTGCCCCAGATTCTTCGTCGTTTCACTCCTCAGAATGACTTTTGAGGCAACCTCTTTAGTAAAGGAAGGGGGGACAGGGGGGATGGATTTGCACAAACCAAGGGGGTAAGGCAAGGGTTTGAAATTGGGCTAAAATATTGTAGAATACTCAGCATAATAACATGGAAAGTGCGTTTCGCAGCCTTCCCAGCGTGGATAAAGTGCTCGGCGATGAGCGGCTGAGGCAGATGGAGAATCTCTATCCCCACGACCTGCTTCTTGACCTCGCCCGCAAGCAGCTTGAGCGTAACCGGCAGGCGGTGGCGGCGGGTAAGCCTGCCCCCTCCTTTGATGAGATAGTAGAGTTCATCCGCGCCGGGGCTTCCGGGCTGGCAACCCCCAGCCTGCGCCCGCTGATTAACGCCACCGGCGTCATCCTGCACACCAACGTGGGGCGTGCCCCGCTGGGCAAAGAGGCTGCGGCGGCTATGGATTCCGCAGCCGCGAGCTACTGCAACCTGGAGTTTGAGCTTGACACCGGCAGCCGGGGCTCCCGGACAGTCCACGTTGAGCCGCTGCTGTGCCAGCTTACCGGCGCCGAGGCGGCGCTGGTGGTAAACAACAATGCCGCCGCCGTTCTGCTGGCGCTGAGCGCACTGGCGAAGAGGAAAGAGGTAATCGTCTCCCGCGGGCAGGCGATAGAGATTGGGGGCGGCTTCCGCATCCCGGACGTGATGCGGCAGAGCGGGGCGAAGCTGATGGAGGTAGGCACGACCAACTGCACCTATATTGCCGACTACGAACAGGCGATAAGCCCGCGGACGGCGGCATTGATGCGCGTCCACTCCAGCAATTTCAAGGTGATGGGCTATACCAGCATGATTACTCTTGAGGAGCTGGTGGGACTGGGCAGGCGGCATAACCTCATTGTGCTTGACGACCTGGGCAGCGGCTGCTTTCTGAATACGGCGGAATTCGGGCTTGACCCGGAGCCGATGGTACAGCAGAGCGTGGCTGCAGGCGCTGATTTGACCATGTTCTCCGGAGACAAGCTGGTGGGCGGTCCGCAGGCGGGGATTATCGTCGGCAGGAAGCAGCTGGTCGGTAAGCTCAAGAAGCACCCCCTTGCCCGGGCGGTGCGCATTGACAAGGTAAGGCTTGCCGGACTAGTGACAACGCTGGTCCACTACCTGAAGAGCGAGGCAAAAGCCAAGATTCCCATCTGGCGGATGGTTTCGGCGCCGCTTGATGAGATTGACCGGCGCGCCCGCGCCTGGGCGGAAGCGGCAGGCAACAGGGCTAAAGTAATAGACGGGGAGAGCATGGTTGGGGGCGGCAGCCTGCCCGGGGGCACCCTGCCCACGAGGCTCGTCGCCATTGGCGGCAGGAACATTCAGAGCTCAAGCCGCCGGCTCCGGCTCAAGGCGGTGCCCATCATCGGGCGCATCAGCGAAGACCTGCTGCTCCTTGACCCGCGCTCGGTGCTGCCTGAGGACGACGAGATAGTAAAAGATGCCCTCAAAGACCTGGAGGGTAATGGATAAAGCTATTCAGTGCCTGCGGCTGGCGCAGCTCAGGTCTGAGCTCAGCGAGGCATACATGAGTCAAGCCATAGAAGAGCTGGCTTTTGCCGTAAAGAAACTGGAGGACGCACTGAGTCTCGGGGAATCGGCACGGGACGGTGAGCTGTTGTTCTAGCCCGGGATAAATGGCGGGGGCGCATGGGAGTCTAACCCACCGAAGACACCCTTGTTGTCTCCGTCCAGCTGGTATACCGAGCCTGCTTCCAGAGCAAAGAGGGCGGGATGCCACTAGCCCGATTATGCCC
>CAYUBP010000226.1:0-1864 GCA_964443115.1 uncultured Dehalococcoidales bacterium
GAGCGAAGCGACGAAGAATCTGGGGCGGTGAGGCCTTTCGCCATGCTCAGGATGATAATAAAAAGGGCACTTTTAGGGCAAAGCTTTTCGTAAAGGGAAGGGGATAAAGGGGATGGGATTTCGTTAAGCTAAGCCTTGCGGTGCTTATTCACGAAGCGCTTTATCCTGGTTAGCGCCTCCTCTATATCCGCCAGCGAGGTGGCGTAGCAGCAGCGGACGTAGCCCTCGCCGCACTCGCCGAAGGCGGAGCCGGCGACCACCGCCACCTTCTCCTCGGTGAGCAGCCTCTCGGCGAACTCCTCGGAGGTCATGCCGGTGCTCTTTATTGAGGGGAAGGTATAGAACGCCCCTTTCGGCTCAAAGCAGGGCAGGCCGATGTCACGCAGCCCCTTGACCATGACCAGCCGCCGCCGGTTATAGTCCTCAACCATTTCGCCGACTGATGCCTCTCCGGTTCGGAGTGCCTCAATCGCTGCTACCTGCCCCATGATGGGGGCGCACATTATAGTGTACTGGTGAATCTTGGTCATGGCGGCGATAATCTCGGCGGGGGCGGCGGCATAGCCGATGCGCCAGCCCGTCATGGCGTAAGCCTTGGAGAAGCCGCCGAGCAGAATGGTGCTCTCCTTCATCCGGGGCAGGGTGGCAAAGCAGGTATGCTCCACGCCGTAGACCAGCCTGCCGTAGATTTCGTCCGAGATAACCGGCAGCCGGTGCCGCCGGGCGACATCGGCTATCTGCTCCAGCTTCTCCCGGGGCATGACGGCGCCGGTGGGGTTGGCGGGGTAGCCGAGGAGGATTGCCCTGGTCTTGCCGGTGATGCGTGCCTCAATGTCGGCGGCGCTGACCTCAAAACTATTCTCCTCGGCGGTCGGCACCATGACCGGAGTCCCCCCGGCAAGTATCACGCAG
Source organism: uncultured Dehalococcoidales bacterium (assembly GCA_964443115.1). Lineage (GTDB taxonomy): Bacteria > Chloroflexota > Dehalococcoidia > Dehalococcoidales > W111 > CAYUBP01. The sequence goes on from CAYUBP010000226.1 coordinate 913, forward strand.
GGAGGGTAAGAGACATAGCACGGGTCGGGCATGATGACCTCGTCCCCCGGGTTCAGGATAGCCCGGGCTGCCAGGTCAAGCGCCTCGCTGACGCCGACCGTAATCAGTATCTCGCTCTCCGGGTCATAGTCCAGGTTGCAGGTCTCTTTCAGGTAGCGCGCCAGCTCCCGGCGTAGCTCGGGCATCCCCAGGTTTGAGGTGTACATCGTGTTTCCCTTCTCCAGGGAATAGATGGCTGCCTCGCGGATCTGCCACGGGGTGGTATAGTCCGGCTCGCCGACACCCAGTGAGATGACCCCCTCCATGGACGTTATCAGATCAAAGAACTTCCGTATCCCGGAGGGAGAAATCAGGCTGGCCCGCTCGGAGATGCAGCTACGGTATTTATCCAGATTAACGGGGTTTTTTGACATAATCTCTCCTGATGAAGTTTAAAGAATCACCGGCTGACGTCTGGTCTCCTCTTTCCCTTGCAGAATCTCGCCGTCATCCTTGTAGCGCTTGAGAACGAAGTGAGTGACCGTTCCCTGTACCCCCTCAATCGGCGCCAGCTTCTGGGCGACGAAGTCAGCCACCTCGTGCATGGTGTTGCCGACGACTATCACCAGCAGGTCGTAGGTGCCGGAAAGCAGGTATACGGTCCGGGCTTGGGGGAATCTGTAGATACGCTCGGCGATAGCATCAAAGCCGACGTCCCGCGGCACAATCTTGACTTCTATCAGTGCCCGCACCTTTTCCTCCCCCACCCTGTCCCAGTTGACTATGGTCTTGTATTTGACTATGGTGCGGTCTTGCTCTGCCTCCTTGATTATCTTAGCCACCTCATCGGTGGTCGTGCCGGTCATGGTGGCTACCTGTCTGGCGGTGGTCCGGGCGTCATTTTCCAGTATCTTGAGCACTTCCTTCTTCATTTTGCCTCGCCCCCTTAATTTAGGTTTAACCCTATCCCCTT
>CAYUBP010000227.1:0-1857 GCA_964443115.1 uncultured Dehalococcoidales bacterium
CCCACACCAACACCATATCCTACACTCTTTCCCTACACGACGCTCTTCCGATCTTCAAGACCGCCGGCTTCAATTAATATGAAGTCGTTGCCAGCACCCTGGAGCTTGGTAAACTTCACAGCACTATCTCCCTTAAACCCGTTCCCTTTTCTAAGCGGAAGGTGAGATATATATTATAAGAGTGGCGCCAGCCCCTCTTCAACACCATTTGAACACCGTGTTACTTACTCACTATGAAATCCGCCACCAGATTTTCTACTTCCGGCTCTATTCTTACCTGTATATCAAACCACTTAATTCTCCTGTCCGTCAACCGGAACCAGTTGTACTGGTGGCGGATGAGGCGGTGGGTCTCTGACTTGATTTTCTGAACGGCTGCCTCAAGGGTAAGCTCATCCCGGAGGAACATCCCGATTTGCCTGTAGCCGATGCCGGACATAGCCGGCAGGTCAAGGCTATAGCCCATGTCCGGCAGCTTCTTCATCTCCTCAACGAGCCCGTTTTCTATCATCCGGTCAACCCTTAGGTCAACCTGCCGGTAAAGCTCTTTGCGGTTGGCGGTCAGGCCGATGATGAGCATAGTAAACGGCGGTGCTACTTTATTCTGGAGCTGGGGGAAAGGGGCTGTGGCATCGCGGTGCACCTCAAGCGCCCGGATGAGGCGGCGGATGTTGTGGCGGTCAATTCTCTCTGCTGCTAGGGGGTCAAGCCGCTTGAGTTCGTAGTATAGCTCGTCGCCGCCCAGCCTGGCAGTTTTTTCTTCAAGGCTGTTCCGGAATGCCGGGTCGGGGGGGACTCTCGGTATCCGCCATCCCTCCAGCACTGACCACACGTATAGCCCGCTGCCGCCAACCAGGAGGGGTAATCTCCGGCGCTGCTGGATATCATTAATTGCCCGGTAAGCCATTTCCTGATATTCCGACTGGCTGAAGTCTTGGCTGGGGTCAATAATGTTAATCAGGTGGTGGGGGACAAGCGCTAGCTGGTCCGGGGCGGGCTTGGCGGTGCCGATGTCCATGTGGCGGTATATCTGCCGGCTATCGGCACTGACTATCTCTCCGCCAAAAAGCTGGGCAAGGTGAACTCCAAGCCGGCTCTTGCCGGTGCCGGTGGGACCGACGATGGCAATGAGCCGGTTCATTTCCCCCTGATTTCAGCAGTTTGTCTTACGATGCTTAAGAAGTCGGCGGCTTTGAGGCTTGCCCCGCCGACCAGGTCGCCGTCTATCTCCGGCTGGTTCATAAACTCAGCGGTATTGGTGGCGGTGACACTGCCGCCGTAGAGAATACGTAAGTCCTGCGCCACTCTCTTGCCGTATTTCCGGGAGATAGTCTGGCGGATGAAGCCGATAGTATCGTTCGCCTGTTCGCCGGTAGCTGCCCTGCCGGTGCCAATCGCCCATATCGGCTCGTAGGCGATAACGAGTTCAGAGGAGCTAATCCCGTCCAGCGCTGCATTTATCTGCTCGGTCAGCACCTCCTTGGTTTTTCCTGCCTCGTTATCCTCCAGCCTTTCCCCGATGCACAGGATGGGCTTCAGACCGGCGCTTAGCGCCGCCCGGACTTTTTTGTTAATAATTTCGCCGGTCTCGTTGAAGTACTGCCGGCGCTCGGAGTGCCCGATGATGACAAACTCGCACAGGTCAGCCAGCATCAGCGGTGAAATCTCGCCGGTATACGCCCCCTTCGGCTCAAAGTAAAGGTTCTGCGCCCCAAGCTTTATGGAGGTGCCTTTAATAAGCTCCCTGATTGTTGCCAGGGAGATGAACGGTGGGCAGAGCAGCTTTTCCACGCTGGCTGTTGCATCCAGCCCCTGACGTAGTTCATTGACCAGTGATACCGCCTCTCCCAGCGTGGT
>CAYUBP010000228.1:0-1846 GCA_964443115.1 uncultured Dehalococcoidales bacterium
GGAGACATGAGGTACGTCTTCTGGCTGGGTATTGTTGTTTCAGGCTTTCTCTTCCCTGTAATCCTTGAGAGTATTTATTCCAGGTTTCCGGACTACCCTCTCTTGCTGGTTTTCGCCGGACTATTTGTGCTGGCGGCAGGTTTCTTCCTCAGGCTTGGCATCGTCTTCGCCGGAGTCAAAGAGGTACATCCTGTAGGCAAGATGATTGACCTCCAATATGTCAGTAAAGCCGTTGGAAAAACAGGGCATGAACCTGACCTCGGGTCCATGCGGGAAAGAGTGCTTTGATGCAGGTAAAAGTATTAGTCGTTGACCAGCAGAAGTGCACTGGGTGCCGGAGATGCGAGATGGTCTGCTCCGTCCATCACACGGGTTCCAGCAACCCGGGCCGCTCACGAATTAAAGTGCTCAAGTGGGAAACTGTCGGATTCTACCTCCCCGTAACCTGCCAGAACTGCGAGGAGCCCCGCTGCACGGAGGTCTGCCCGGCAAAAGCTGCCCACAGGGACTCAGCAACGTACAGGGTCATTATTGACAAGAGCAAGTGCATTGGCTGCCGCACCTGTATCCTTTCCTGCCCCTTCGGGGTGCCCACCTTTGACAAGATTGAGCGCGTCACAGTCAAGTGTGACTTTTGCGACGGCGACCCCCAGTGCGTCTCCTGCTGTGAAGCAGGAGCCATAGACTACGTAGATATTGACGCAGTACACATGAAAAAGAGGAATGAGCAGTTCCTCAAGCTGTCCCAGGCGAGAGGCGCCGTTCAAGAAAAGCTAGCCGATTCCCGGACTCCCGTCCACGCTGAACTGGTGGGCTAGCCCATTTTTCTGAACGGCAACTGGCTGCACATACCTTTAGAGACTGCCCGATTCCGCTATGCCCCCGCTCAGAGATAAGCGCAGCAAATACCCCCCCGCCACAGGGCACCAACACCGCTAAAAACACAGAGAGCCGCCCTTCCATTAAACACCCCATTGCGGTAAGCTATAGCATGGCAGCACTCAGGAGTGAGCACGATGCAGAAGCTTATCGCCGGAGCCAGAAGACTGGACATTGAGCTTAGCCCGCACCAACTTGAGCAGTTTGAGGTATATTACAGGGAACTGGTAGACTGGAACCGGCGCATGAACCTGACCGCCATAACCAGCTACGATGGGGTGCAGACAAAGCACTTCCTTGACTCCCTGACCATAGTCCTCGCCTTCAAGCCGCCCGCCGGCGCCAGCCCCGGCATTATTGATATCGGCACCGGCGCCGGACTGCCGGGGATACCGCTCAAAATCTTGTTTCCAAATATAAGGCTGGCGCTGCTTGAAGCAACGGCAAAGAAAGCCGCCTTCTTAAAACATATCACTCAGCATCTTGAACTGGCAGATGTTGAAATCATAGTCAGCCGGGCGGAGCTAGCCGCCCGCGACGCCCGGTACCGCGAGCACTTTGACATCGCCCTCTCCCGGGCAGTCGCCGCACTGCCCGCCGCCGTGGAGTTGGCCCTGCCCTTCTGCACTATTGGCGGCAGCTTCATCGCCCAGAAAAAGGGGGCTATAGATGAAGAGATAACGCAGGCACATAAGGCAATTGAGATACTGGGAGGCAAACTGCGGGAGGTGAAGCGGATTGAGCTTCCGGAGCTTGCTGACGACCGCTATCTGGTAATCATTGAAAAAATCTCCCCCACGCCCGAAAAGTACCCCCGCCACCCGGGTATGCCGGAGAAGAGACCGATAGTCTAGGCCCCCAGCCTCCATTCGCCCCATCCCCCTGACCCCCTTCCCCTGAAGGGGAAGGGGGATAACTTAATAAGGAGCTACCACTCCTTCTAACAACCTCTCTGAAACCCAGGATA
>CAYUBP010000229.1:0-1843 GCA_964443115.1 uncultured Dehalococcoidales bacterium
GATGGAATCTCGTGACTGGAGTTCAGACGTGTGCTCTTCCGATCTAGGGAGCTGGCATAATGGCTCAAGAGGTATCTACGCGGGAGACGTACGGCAGGACGCTGGTGGAGCTGGGCAGGGAGAACCGGGATATCGTGGTGCTGGAAGCAGACCTGTCCCGCTCAACGATGACACAGTTCTTCGCCGGCGAGTTCCCGGAGCGCTTCTTTGACTGCGGCATCGCCGAGCAGAATATGGTGGGCATCGCCGCCGGTCTGGCTGCCTCGGGGAAGATACCGTTCGCCAATACATTTGCCGTTTTTGCTCCCGGGCGCTGCTTTGACCAGGTGCGCATGTCCGTCGCCCAGCCGGGCTTGAATGTAAAGCTGGTGGGCACCCATGGCGGCATAAGCGTCGGCGAGGACGGCACCTCGCACCAGTCCGTTGAAGACATGGCGCTGGCAGGCTCGTTGCCCGGGTTTACCATCATTGTGCCGGCGGATGCGGTTGAGACCGCCCAGGCGGTGAGGGCGGCGGCGGCTACCTACGGGCCCTTCTACATCCGGCTTTGCCGCCCCAAGACGCCGCTCGTCTACGGCGAGGACTATCGCTTCAGCCTGGGCAGGGCAGTAACGTTGAAGCCGGGCAATGATGTTACTATTATTGCTATCGGGATTATGGTTCCGGCGGCTATAGAGGCAGCAGGAGACCTGGCGCAGCAGGGGATAGACTGCCGGGTGCTCAACATGCCCACCCTCAAGCCGATTGACCGGCAGGCAATAATCACCACCGCCGCCGAGACCGGCGCTATCGTGACCTGCGAGGACCACCTGGAGCACGGCGGACTGGGCAGTGCCGTCGCCCGCATAACCGCCGCGCACCAGCCGGTGCCGATGGAGTTTATCGCCATCAAAGATACATACGCCCAGTCAGGCAAGCCTGATGAGCTACTCCGGCGCTACGGTCTGACGGCTGGAGACATCGAGCAGGCTGTCCGCAGGGTAATGAGCAGGAAAGCCGGGTAATTAAACGCTCCTCCGTCCGGAGTTACGGGCGGGCTGCCTTGTCCTGAGGAAATGGGTGAACGCCACGAGGCAGGGCAGGGCGATAGTGTAGGCGATAAGCACCATGGAGACTCCGAGCCACCAGCAGACGAAAGGCAGCGGTACGAATATAAACGGGGCGGCTCTAGTGGTGTCCCTGAGGATTAGGTGGGCGGCGATTGCCGGCGCGGCTACTATCAGCGCCGGCAGGGTAACTACTGCCAGCAGGACGCCGATGGTAGTAGCTTCACCCCGCCCGCCCCTGAAGCCGATAAACACGGGCCAGTTATGGCCGATGACGGCGGCGGCGCCAGCCAGCAGCACCCACGGTTGTGAGACGCCGGCAGCCCCGGCGATAGCCACCGCCAGCGCCCCTTTCCCGGCGTCAATGGTGCCCACCGCTATGCCGGTCTTAGCCCCCAACTCGCAGTAGGCGTTGCGCGCCCCCGCATTGCCATCGCCCATGCGCCGTATGTCCTTTCCCGTGGTCAGACGCCCGGCGATATAGGCGGTGGGGATAGAGCCGAGGAGATAGCCCAGTAGCACCAACAGCCAGGACATGCCGCACCTCGGAATACTGGTGCCGGGAGCGGGGCTCGAACCCGCAAGGACTTAAGTCCGGCGGATTTTAAGTCCGCTGCGTCTGCCAATTCCGCCACCCCGGCAAAAGACCTGGAGGCGACGACCGGATTCGAACCGGTGAATAGGGGTTTTGCAGACCCCCGCCTTGCCACTTGGCTACGTCGCCCCTTTTGCTACTGCTCTATATGGTGCCGAGGCGGAGATTTGAACTCCGACGAGCTTACGCTCACCACCCCCTC
>CAYUBP010000230.1:0-1834 GCA_964443115.1 uncultured Dehalococcoidales bacterium
GATGGAATCTCGTGACTGGAGTTCAGACGTGTGCTCTTCCGATCTCTTGACCAGACAAGGCTGCCCGGCGAAGAGGTCTATCTTGACCTCAGCCGCCACCAGGATATAGCCTCAGCCATCGTAGAATTGAAAATCAGGGGCGCTCCGGCGCTGGGGATAGTGGTTGCCTATGCCCTGGCGCTGGCTGCCCTGGAAATCAAGCCTGCCGCCAGAAACGAGTTCCTGGCGGAACTGACGGAGGTCAGCCGCAGCCTGGCGGCTACCCGCCCCACCGCCCGCAACCTGTTCTGGGCTATTGAGCGGATGCAAAAAGCCGCCCGGGCTGGTAAGAATGCCGAACAAACCAGACAAGCCTTAGTCGCTGAAGCAATCCAGATACACCGGGAGCAGCTTGAGTCTGACATAAAGCTCAGCGAGCTTGGCGCTCAGCTAATCAAGGACGGCGATAGTATCCTCACCCACTGCAATACCGGCGCGCTTGCCACCGGCGGCTACGGCACCGCCCTGGGGGTAATCAAGAAAGCCCGGGAGCAGGGCAAGAGGCTCCGGGTCATTGCCACCGAGACCCGTCCCCTCCTCCAGGGAGCGCGGCTCACCTGCTGGGAACTCAAAAAAGCCGGCATCCCGTTCAATCTGATTACGGACTCAATGGCGGGCTACTTCATGAGGCGGGGAGAAATCAACTGCGTCATCACCGGCACCGACCGCATTACTGCCAGCGGCTACACCGCCAACAAGATTGGCACCTACGGTTTAGCGGTGCTTGCCAATGCCCACGGCATACCATTCTATATTGCCGCCCCCACAACAACCCTTGACATGGCTGTAGTCAGCGGCTACCAGATACCCATCGAGGAACGACGCCCGGAAGAGGTGACCCATGTACAAGGGGTAGCCACCGCCCCCGCGGGCACGCCGGCGCTGAACCCCGCCTTCGACGTCACCCCCGCCCAGTACATCTCCGCCATCATCACCGAAAGGGGTATAATAAAAGCGCCGTACGGGGAGGGGATAAGAAGGATTCTAAGGTGAAAAAGGTAGAGGCGAAAAAATGGAAATTGAGCCTATATTGATACTAATAGCTGTTTTCGTTTTGCTGTTCGTCGTAATATACGAAGGGATAACTAGCTTCAAGAAGCACACTAGCTTTAATCCTATCCCACTCATTCTACTGCTAATTGGTATTCTATTCGCAATAGTAGTGTACTACCGAGGAAATGAGTTGGTAGCCAGAGATTGGGCAGAAATATTACTTACTATCGGATTACTCACAGTGACAGCGGCCTATGCTTGGTCAGCAGAGAGGCAAGCGAATGCCAATGTTAAAATGGCTGAAGAGATGAGAGACCAGAGAGTGATGGCTTCTCGACCAGTAATAATTATCAAGGTTGTACCTAGTGAGTCGATTGTCGCAGGCGCTGACTCAGACTATTTTGAAATATATAATGCGGGTAATGGCACGGCTATTGAGGTTGAAGTTGTTCTAGTTTTCAGCCGTGAACCACCTTACGAGCCTCGTCACGGTCAAAGGGAGAGCTTTTTGAGAGCTGGAGACACGCCTATCATATTCTACCCAAATTTTCCAAAAGATATGGGGGATTCAACGTTCTATATTGTGTCTGAATATCAAGGTATTTATTCTTATAGCATACGGCCTAAGTGGTATCAGACTTGGCTACCGTGTAAATTAAGCGTTTCTCGCCGAGTAATATTTGGCAAATTGGAATTCGTAGAGGTCACAGAGGACAAGCGAATTGGCCTTTTCCAGACTGATTTTGATAGTAAACCTCATAAGGAGGCATCTAATGTCCCAGGCTAAGGCTAAAATCGGGGT
>CAYUBP010000231.1:0-1777 GCA_964443115.1 uncultured Dehalococcoidales bacterium
GCGGGGAACAAGGCGGCTGCTGGCATCAGGCTATAACCTGCTGGGCTATGTGCTGCCGGAGGGGCTATTTTCCCGGCTGGCGGGGACTGTGAAGCGTACCGGCCCTTTCCGGGACGTAAGGCTCCGCTCCAGGAACCAGATGGTAACCTCGGTCGCCAGGGTAGCCGACCGTGTGGTAAGAATAACCGGCGGGTCGGTGGTCTTTGTCCCATCCATAATGTACCCCGATGGCTATGGCGGGCTGGAGGATGACACCGGCGTAATTCAGGAGGTGCTCAAGCTGGTGTCACACGGAGAAAAGGTCTCCGGGCTGACCGGCGAGTATAGTGCCCGGGAGATAAAGAGCATTATCGGGCAGTGCGACCTCTTTATCTCGCTGGGCAAGTTCCATCCCTATGTCTTCGCCACCTCCCAGTGCGTACCCACAGTGCTGGTGGGGCAGGATATTAAGCTGCGGGCTATTGCCGCACTGCTCGGGCAGGAAAGGTGGTTCAGCGATGGTATCCTGACGGATGGACTCATTAAGAAAGCCTGGGAAAACCGCCGCCAGACAAGCCGGGAGCTGAGGGAAAAACAGGCAGAGATTCGCGACAGAGCCCTCCTTAACGCCCGGCTGATAGAAGAGCTTACCCGGAGGCTATCAAGTCCTTAGTCCGCTTCCGGAAAACAAACTGCCGGGTCTTCCTGGGGCAAACCGGCGGTGCGCCGGGCATTAAGCACGGGCGACCTTCTCATAGAGTTCAAGGAGCTGAACAGCCGTCTGCCGCGTGTTAAACCTCGTGGCGATGAGCTGCCTGCCACGGGCGGCAATCTCGGAGCGCCGCTGTTCGCTTTGCAGAAGCTCAATAACAGCTCCGGCAATCTCCCCCGGGTCGGCGGGGTCAACCATTACGGCGCTCCCCGGCAGCAAATCAATAACGTCCCTGAGCGTCGGTATATTTGAGACGATGCACGGCACACCGAAAGCCATCGCTTCAAGCTGCACCTGTCCGATGGTCTCGGCGAGAGTAGGGAAAACACAGACCGTTGCCCGGCAGTACATCTCGTAGAGCGCCTCCCGGGACACCTCGCCGGCAAACTCTACGAACCGACGCAGGCTCTCCCTGTCTATGAACTCTTCTATGGAGTCAAAATATGCCGGGTCTTCAATCCGGTCACGGACGGGGCCGGCGAAGACGAGCCTGGCTTCGGGGCAGGACTGCAATATCCGGGGCATGGCTCTGACCAAGCCAAGCTGGTTCTTCCTTGCGCACACCCTTGACGGGTAGAATACAATTTTTCCAGAAGTGTCAGCCGAACCGGTAAGCGGCCTGCCCCTGACAAACCGCCCGATTTCTTCCATGTCGGGACCTGACGGAATCACAACCAGCCGGGACGGACTGACCTTAAACCGCTCAATTAGAGCCTGCGCTGCTGTCCGGGTCTGGGCTATTACGGCGTCAGCTTTTCGGCAGACTACCGGCTCAAAGCTATTGCGCAGCCTGGCTGTAAGGCTGCCCTTCATCAGCACGTAAGGATTATGGCAATGGTAAATGACCGGCGCCTTCCAGCGCAAGGTCTTTGCCGTCAGAAGTATAAAAAATGCAGATGATTGAGCATGGGTATGGATGACATCCACCTGCCTTCGTCCGGCGAGGCGCCACAGCTTGAGCGCCGCCAGCAAGCCAAAGGCAAGGGTCTTAAGATGAAAGAGGATGCCCTTATCCGGTAGCGGCGGATTACAGACCTCGTGGAAGGTTATGCCCGAGCCCCGCCTCCGGGGTATATCCGCCCTTAT
>CAYUBP010000232.1:0-1709 GCA_964443115.1 uncultured Dehalococcoidales bacterium
AAGTTACTGCCCTGCCTCAGTCGGTCCACGTTGGTACCGTAGAGGTCATCGCCAACCAGTTGAATACTACCGCCCAGCCGCCGGGTAAGCAACTTCCAGCCGTCCCAGTCATCCTCAGCCATCCCGTCCTCAATACTGATGATGGGGTAGCTTGATACCCAGTCAGCGTAATAGTCAACCATCTGGGCACTGCTCAGGCCGTTTCCTTCCCGCGACAGGACATATTTTCCGTCATTATAGAACTCGCTGGCTGCCGGGTCTAAAGCGATGAAGCAGTCCCTGCCCGCCTTATAGCCCGCCTCCTGGATGGCGGTCAGGATCGCCTCTATCGCCTGCCTGTTTGATGACAGGCTGGGGGCAAAACCGCCCTCGTCACCGACGTTGGTATTGAACCCCTGCTGCTTTAGCACCAGTTTCAGTGAGTGATAGACCTCGGCGCCCATCTGCATTGCCCCCCGGAAGCTGGCAGCCCCGGCGGGGACAATCATGAACTCCTGGAAGTCAGTTGAGTCCGAGGCGTGCCTGCCTCCGTTCAGGATATTCAGCATGGGCACCGGCAGCGTGCAAGCGGCGGCATCACCACCCAGATAACGGTACAGCGGAATACGCAGAGAATTGGCTGCGGCACGAGCCACCGCCAGCGATGCTCCCAGGATAGCATTAGCCCCCAGCTTCTGCTTGTTGGCGGTGCCGTCAAACTCAATAAGCCGTCTGTCTACGGCTGCCTGGTCTGTAGCCGGCATGCCGGCTATTGCCGCCGCAATCTGCCCGTTAACGTTTTCTACCGCCCTGAGAACCCCCAGTCCGTTAAAACGGGAGCTATCCCCGTCCCGCAGCTCCACGGCTTCGTACTTGCCGGTGCTGGCTCCGGAGGGCACGGCAGCCTGCCCCGCAGTCCCGTCGGAAAGCCCTACCTCAACCTCCACGGTCGGGTTGCCCCGGGAGTCCAGTATTTCCCTGGCTTTTACAGTTTCAATAGTCGGCATTATGCTAACCCCATCCCCCTTTTCTCCTTCCCCTTTCTAAGGGGAAGGAGAAAAATTTTTCTTAAGAGGGGCACAGCCCCTCTTAAATTTATGTATGCGGTCTAACCCGGACTCAGCGCTTTATTTACTGCGTCCACCGGGTCTCGGGCAGGAATTATTGAGCTGTCAGGCGCGCCGCTTCTGGATATTGCCCATGTATTCAAGCCGATGGCCGGTATGCCGCTTTGCAGGGCATGGGCTATCTCCGACAGGGTGCCGTAGCTGCCGCCGATGGCGATAACGGCGGCGGCTGATTTTACCACCGCCACATTACGGGCATAGCCCATGCCGGTTACTACCGGTACCTGCACGTATGGGTTGGCGTCACTGCGGTCATACCCGGGCAGTATGCCGATTGTCAGCCCGCCGCCGGCGCTGGCTCCCCGGCAGGCAGCCTCCATGACCCCGCCCAGACCGCCGCAGACCAGCGCTAACCCGCGCCTTGCCAGCTCACGACCGACTGCCTCCGCTATCCCGGCTTCCTCTTCAGAGCACTGCCCGCTCCCGATAACGGCAATGAGCTTCTTACCGTCCACTATCGCCATGACTACTAAGATTATATCACCTGCACATGTTCTAGCAAAGAGAACCCTATTCACTCCTTGCAGATGAAACATGTCATTACGAGGAGCGTAGCAAGATCGGAAGAGCGTCGTGTAGGGAAAGAGTGTAGGATAGGGTGTA
>CAYUBP010000233.1:0-1694 GCA_964443115.1 uncultured Dehalococcoidales bacterium
GTTGCCGGGACCGGCTTGTATTTATCAATCTTGAGAGGCGCCTCCGCCAGAGCTGCTCCCGGCAGGGCGTAGAACAGGGCTAACACGGCTACTAGGGTAACAGCCAGCATTCTTTTCATCGTTTCTACCTCCTTGTACGTATTATTTTATACGCCTGAACATGCAGAGTTCAAGTTCCAGGACGATTAACCCTCGTCCTCTTCCAGTTCTTCCAACCGCTCATCGCTGATGCCGAAGTGGTGGGCAATCTCATGGATTACCACCCGCCGTATCTCAGCCGTGACCTCGCCGTCGTCCCTGCACTTAGCCTCTATCGGCTTCTGGAATATGGTTATCTTGTCCGGCAGCACCATACCGTAGTGGCTGCTACGGTGGGTCAAGGGCACGCCCTCGTAGAGACCCAGCAGCATACCGGCATCTTCCAGCTCCGCCTCGGTTAGCTGGTCTTCGGTCGGCAGTTCCTCAACCACCACGTCAACATTGTCCAGCTGGCAGTGTAATTCTTCAGGCAGGCTGTCAACCGCCCTTGCCACCAGATGCTCAAAACTTTCCCTGTCCATGTTTCAGTCTAGTCCAGCTCGGAGAAGTCAAACCTCATCCCATCCCGGGCGGCAATTACCTTCACGCAGGTCTCCAGGGACATCTTCTCTGCCACCTGCCACGGCTTTGCCTGCCACATCGTCATGCCAAAGTGGGTAAGAATGGCAACCCTCGGCTTTATCTCTTTAATGATATGCGCCGCATCATCCGCTGACAGGTGGTCATAGGGATGACCGGACTTGAGGCGGACAACGTTGATGATGAGCAGTTCGCCGCTATAGCTGCAGCACAAGCCGTCAAAGTAGCGGCTGTCGGCGATATAGGAAAAGGGGTGTGCCGTATTGAACACCACTCCGTATGTCTCCGCAGGGTGAACGTGCCGGAGCGGAGTGGTAAATGACACGCCGCCGACTGAGTATGACCTGCCCTCCTCCAGAACTTCAACGCCTTCAAGATAGCCCCTGAGGTAAGAGAAGACCACCGGCTCCGGCCTCAGGGCATCGGCTGGAGCGAACAGCCAGCCGTGCCGCTTCAGTCCGCCCCGGGTCATTGCCTCAATCATGATATTGGCGTCCCCCGAGTGGTCAAGATGACGGTGGGAGAGGATGATAGCGCTGAGATTTTCGGGCTTAAGCTTCCGCCGGGTGGAGTGGACAATACAGCCCGGCCCCGGGTCAACCAGTATCTCGGTACCGCCGAGGCTCAGCCACATCCCGCCCGAAGCCAGAAGCTGGGTTGTAACCGTGAACCGGGCGCCCGCTGTCCCCAGGAAGGTTATGCTGTCGGCTGATGGGCTCCTGTGCTCCATAGCCTTAACTATAGGGCATAACCAATGCTTTGTGCAATAATGCCTTATTCTGTTCTTTTGATTGCCCACCTCACCCCCTTAATTCCCCTCTTCTTGTCAAGGAGAGGGGAGGAAAAAGAGAAAGAGGGGGCTTCGCCCCTCTTGGACAACTGTGATGACCAGCACCGCATATAATGGGGTGTTGAAGAGGGGCGCCCGCCCCTCTTATAATTAGATTTTCATTCCCCTTGAGGGGAATGGGATACAGGGGATATGGTGAATACTGATAGAGATGTCTTTGACCAGATAGCCCCGGGCTGGTACGGCTTCCGGCACTGGTCAATATTCCGCAGAGAATTAGAGATGA
>CAYUBP010000234.1:0-1659 GCA_964443115.1 uncultured Dehalococcoidales bacterium
TATTCCGCAGGCTGTTTGACGACCCCAGCTTCAGGCCGGACGGACTGAAGCTGTATCCTACCATGGTGGTTGAGGGCACGGAACTGGAAAATTGGTACCGGGACAACCGCTACCAGCCATATGATGTTGATACCATGGTCGACCTGCTGGTGGCGATGAAGTCCGTCGTGCCCGAGTACGTCAGGATTTCAAGGGTGCTGCGTGACATCCCGTCCAAATTCATTATCGCCGGCTGCAAGGACTCGCTGCGGGGGGTGGTCAGGAAGCGTATGGAGCAGCGGGCTGTGGAATGCCGGTGCATCCGCTGCCGGGAGTACGGGCACCGGCTGCAGGCTGGCTGGGAAATCGGCAAGCCCGGGATTACCAGGCTGGACTACGAAGCTGCCGGGGGCATGGAGATTTTCCTCTCCGCCGAGGACAAAAATGGGACCCTGTTCGGGCTGGTGCGGCTGCGGGTTCAGCCCGCAGGTGTGGCTAGCCCGGCTGTAATCCGGGAGCTGCATGTCTACGGTCCCGAGGTGCCACTGAGCCAGCAGAGGGCAGGTGCAGCCCAGCACAGGGGTCTGGGCAAAGCGCTGCTCGGGGAAGCCGAGCGGATTGCCCGGGACGAGTTTCAAGCCCGGCGCATGACGATTCTGAGCGGCGTCGGGGCTAAAGAGTATTACCGCACCGAGTTCGGCTACAGTTCAGACGGCGACTATATGGTCAGGGACCTGTAAATAGAAAGAGGGGGAGATTGCTTACTCCCCCTCTTTTGTTAGCTCTTTGCCTGCAAAGCTAGGGTAGCAAATCATTGACAAACGCATCATTAATCGTCGGCTTATCGTACTGGCAGCCTGCCCTGGCGTAGTCCCAGGCTTCTTCTACAGTTACCTTACTGTCAGCGGGGTAGGTATCCGCCAGGCTCCACAGCATTCCCCTGTCAACGAGGTAGTAGGTGAACTCGCCGTTCTCATAGCTGGAGAGCTCGTAGCTAAGCGCATTCTCGGTTGACGCCATGGCGATAACCCTGCCCTCCCCTGCTAGGTCGGTCATTCCGCCGGCGTAGCATGAATCAAATATGAATGCTATCCTTGACGTAGCGTAACCTGCGAAGGCCGCCTTTAGCTCACCGTCCCAGATGGGTACCAGTTCCTCACTATCGTGAACCCAGATACACTCGTCAATCCGCTCGTTGTCCCCGTCAGCAGCTACTCCCCGGCCGCCATGTCCGGAGAAGAAGAATACCACCTCATCATCAATGCCCTCTAACTGCTCAATCTCTTCTATGGCACTGATAGCGGCAGCGCGTGTAGCATTTGAGTCCGTAAGCGTTATGATGTAATCAAAGCCATATACGCTGGTAAGCGCGTACCTCATGTCCAGGGCGTCATCGTCGGAATAGCTGAGGTCACTGGCGGTGCCCGGGTAGTCCGATATGCCAATAACAATGGCGTACCTGCTTCCGGTCAACTCCGCCCCCAGCACGCCCGTTGCCGCTTGCTGGGACTTTGCGGGCTTGGGCGGTTTAGCTGGCCGGCCACGCAGGTCAACCGTGACCTTATGCGCCAGCTCCACACTGGTTGCCGGGACCGGCTTGTATTTATCAATCTTGAGAGGCGCCTCCGCCAGAGCTAGATCGGAAGAGCACACGTCTGAACTCCAGTCACCGCTCATTAT
>CAYUBP010000235.1:0-1632 GCA_964443115.1 uncultured Dehalococcoidales bacterium
GTGTCCCCCATCGCCGAGACGACCGCTACCACCCGGTTGCCCTTCTCCTGGGTGCAGATAATGCGCCGGGCGACGTTCTTAATCCTCCCGGCGTCCGCCACCGATGTCCCGCCGTACTTCTGGACTATTAGAGACATATCCTTGCTTCCTGTCTGATAGACTCTTCTATATAATCAGTCTCCCCATAATTTTATACCCGTCTTCTATAAAAACGCCAGTCCGCCTTGCCTCGGCCTCGGTCAGTCTTTTTGCTCCGTTGGCTTTAATCCCCGCTCCCCACAGCAGGAACGGCACCGGCTCCGGGGTGTGGGTGCGGACGGCAAGGGGTGTCGGGTGGTCGGGCATGACCAGCACCCTTACCTCCTCCAGGCT
The DNA here is from genome assembly GCA_964443115.1 of uncultured Dehalococcoidales bacterium. Classification (GTDB taxonomy): domain Bacteria; phylum Chloroflexota; class Dehalococcoidia; order Dehalococcoidales; family W111; genus CAYUBP01. Next base: position 373 of record CAYUBP010000235.1, read on the forward strand.
ACGGAGCCGGCTTAGCATATCCCTGTCTACCCGCTGGATAGCTTCTATCTTCTCCTCAACCAGGCCGCCGTGGGCTGCCTCATCCGGGGCTTCAACGTGAATGATTGCCAGGTCGCGCCCTTTGAGGGCGGCGAGCGCTCCTTCGGCTTGTGCAACATAGTCATTGTCCCCACCGTCGGTCACGCCGGCGATTTCCAGTACACTCATCCCTGCCAGCCGTGCCAGCCCACGGAGAAGGTCAACCCCGGAGGTCAGGGCTGCGCCAAGCCCGTATGCTTGCCTGAAGGCGGGCATCTCCGGCGCTCTGCCGCTGCCCCAGAACAGCCATATCATCGTCGCCGCTATGTCGCCGCGGGCACGGCGCGCCGCGTTGACCGGGTGGTCTTCCAGCACTGCCCTGGATTGCTCCATCAGCTCCCGCAGGATGCCGCTTCCCTTGCCCCGGGGCAGGAACTCGGCGATGGGCTTGCCGGGTATGTCGTGGGGGGGTGTGCAGTCAGCCTGAAGCGTGTCCTCCCGCCCGGCTATCTTGCAGATGTGCCGGTAGCCCGTGCCGGGGTAGAATTTTATATAGTCATTGCCCAGGCTCCGGTTGAGCGCCTGGATAAGATGTCTTGCCTCGTCGCTGCTGATGTGCCCCGAGCTGTAGTCCCACATCCTGCCGTCCCGGACCGCCACCAGGTTGCAGCGGAAGACCACCTCCCCGTCCGCCACATCTATGCCCAGGCTACTGGCTTCAATCCCCGCCCGCCCCTGGTAGTAGACCTTCGGGTCATAGCCGAGTATGGACAGGCAGGCGCAGGCGCTGGACGGCTCCATGCCGGCGGGCACGGTGCGGGCAAGCCCGACGGTGCCTTCTTCAGCCATGGCATCCAGGTTTGGGGTCCGGGCAAGCTCCAGCGATGTCTTGCCCCCATATTCGGCTAGCGGCAGGCCCGCCGCCCCGTCAATTATCAGAACGCAGTACTTCATGTTATTAAACCCTATCCCCTTTATCCCCTTCCCCTTGTCAAGGGGAAGGGGAGGAATTTTTTCTTAAGAGGGGCGAAGCCCCTCTTTAACACCCCGTCACCCTGAGGTCTCTTGCAGGGGAACAGATGTTCGTGAGAGAGGGCTTTGCTCATCTTCAACACCTGTTTCCCCATCTTCCTTGCCGAAAAGGTCGGCGCCAGCATATAATAGTGTGCGGCGGGGCGTAGCGCAGTCTGGTTAGCGCGCAGCGTTCGGGACGCTGAGGTCGGTGGTTCAAATCCACTCGCC
>CAYUBP010000236.1:0-1619 GCA_964443115.1 uncultured Dehalococcoidales bacterium
CAGCAGTTGGACGAGACGGTATGGGCGGAGCTTGAGGAGCTTCTGGTTGCCGCCGACGTCGGCATTGGCACGGCGGGAAAGCTTATTGAGCGGACGAGGCAGCGGGTCGCCGAGGAGAAAATAGGCGATAGCTCGCAGGTGCGGGCGGTGCTGAAATCGGAGATGCTGAATATTCTCAGGGTTGATGACAGGCAGGCGTCGGAGGCGCTGCCCAGGGTTGTCCTGGTGGTCGGCGTCAACGGCAGCGGCAAGACAACGTCTATCGCCAAGCTTGCCCGGAGCGCCCGGGAGGCGGGAAAGCATGTGATAGTGGTCGCCGCGGATACCTTCCGGGCGGCGGCGGCAAGCCAGCTCAGGACGCTGGCGGAGGGGATGGGGGTGGAGGTTATCTCCCACCAGCCCGGGGCTGACCCCGGGGCGGTGGTCTATGACGCCCTGCAGGCGGCGCGTAGCCGTAACGCTGACGAGGTCATTATTGATACTGCCGGCAGGCTGCACACCAGGTTTAATCTGATGGAAGAGCTCAAGAAAATAAGGCGGGTGGCTGCCAAGATAGACCCCACCGCCCCCCATGAGGTAATCCTGGTGCTGGATGCCACCACCGGTCAGAACGGGCTGTTCCAGGCGAGGCACTTCGCCGAGGCGGTAGGGGTGACCGGCATCTTTCTTGCCAAGCTGGACGGCACGGCAAAGGGCGGCATCGTGCTGGCGATTTGCGATGAGCTAAGGATACCCGTCCGCTATATCGGCGTCGGCGAGAAGCCGGCTGACATGGTCCTGTTTAATGCTGAGGCTTTTGTTGAGGCGCTGACCTCGTAAAGCCAGGGGGAAGCAATGATTGAGATAGGTGTAAGCCCAATCGCCTTTACCGTTGGCTCGGTTGAAGTCCGCTGGTATGGTATCTTTGTCGCCCTCTCGGTGCTGACCGTTGTCCTTTGGGTGCTGTGGGAGGTCAAGCGGGGGGCAAAGCTCTCCCATGATACCGTCTTCGCCGCGGCGCTGGTGGGTATCCCTTCCGGCATAGTGTTCTCCAGGCTGTTGCATGTCGTGGACAACTGGAGCTACTACTTCCAGCATCCGGGGGAGATAATTGGCGGCGATGGGCTGACTGCCTGGGGGGCAGTCCTGGGTGCTGCGCTGGGTATCTGGATTTACAGCCGGGTAAAGAATTTACACTATGGCTATATGGCTGACGTGATTGCCCCGGGAATTATACTGTCCCAGGCGGTGGGAAGAATCGGCTGCACCATCAATGGCTGCTGCTACGGGCTGCCCACCTCGCTGCCCTGGGGCATCGTTTATACCCATCCCGATAGCTACGGCCCCATCGGGGTGGCAGTCCATCCCACCACGGTCTATGAGATTATCTGGAACCTCGCCGTCTTCGGGGTGCTGTTCGGGCTGAGGAAACGGCTCAAGCCGGACGGCTCGCTGTTTCTCATCTACCTCAGCCTCTACTCGCTGTGGCGGGTGGGGGGCGACTTCCTGCGGGACGGGACGCCCTTTATCTTCGGCCTGCACGAAGCGCAGGTCATCGGTATAGTCGTCCTGGCGGTTGCCGTCCCGCTGATTGTCCTGCGGACGCGCTGGGCAAAGCCGGAAGCCCTGCCGGAGGAGCC
>CAYUBP010000237.1:0-1617 GCA_964443115.1 uncultured Dehalococcoidales bacterium
AAGTTGCTCATCGCTCGTGATTATATATCATCCCCGGCAAGCGGGCAATGTTAACCGCGGGAGCGGGCGGTTTGCACTGTCCTGACTTTGCTTGCCATGGTTGCCGCCTTGTCGCGGCGGTCGTCAATGGTGACGGTGGTCAGCACCCGCCTGGCTCCCATGGAGAAGGGCGCCTCGTGCATCTTCTGCGCCAGGTCAATTACCCGTGCCAGCGACCCCTGGACAATCGTCCCCATTGCGGTTAGCCGGTAGCTTATGCCCTGAGCCTGTTCGGCGGCACCAAGGCAGGCTGCGATGTACTGGCTCAGGCTGGTAGTCTCCGTTCCCAGCGGCACAATCTTTATCTCGGCGATAACGTCCATTGAGTAAACCTCACCCCCTTACTCCTCCTCTCCGAGTCAAGGAGAGGAGGAAGAGTATTTTAGAAGAGGGCTGTGCCCTCTTAAACACCCCTCAGCCTTGCATATTACGCATACTGGTGGCGTTGTTCTTGATGATGCTGGCAAATATCGCCAAGGCAGCACCCGGGGCACAGCGGCTGGCGGCGGCAGGCATCCTTAGCCAGAGCCACCAGCAGGGCGTGGTACTCGTTAAACAGCCTGGTATCGGCGGGCAGGCTGTTCATAAAGAATTCCTGGTAGCTGCGGTAGCTCTCGCTGGCGGGGGCGAGACCGATGCGGCTGATAATCCGCCGGGTGTAGGCATCAATGACGAATACAGGTTTATCAGCGGCATATAGTATTATGGAATCAGCCGTCTCCTGCCCGATGCCGTGGACGGGAAGGAGCTGCTGGCGGAGTTGGTCAATACCGCTGGCAAATAGCCTGTCAAGGCTGTCCCCGTGGTTTTCCCCGAGCCAGAGGGCGAACGATTTTAGCTTCAGCGCCTTGGCGTTGTAGTAGCCGCAGGGGTGGACAAGCCTTGCCAGCTTGTCAATGGGTATCTGGCGCAGCGCCGCCGTGGATAGCGCCCGTGCTCGCTTGAGGTTGGCGATAGCCTTCTCCACGTTGCGCCAGGCAGCGGACTGCGTCAGGATAGCCCCGACAATCACCTCAAAAGGTCCCGATGCGGGCCACCAGCGTTGGGGTCCGTAGCGAGCCATGAGCCGGTCATAGATGTCTAGCAGTGTTCGCTGGTTACCCATGGGGGAATCCTGGCATCAGCTGCCGCATCGTACCTGGGGATATAGGGCTTTATGTCAATCACCGGCGTGCCGTCAATGGCGTCAAGCCCCCTGACCTTTAGGATATTACCCCGGTGCTCTAGAAGTCTGACAGTAGCCTGCCCCACCGGATTGGGGCGGCTCGGCGAGCGGGTGACAAAACGCCCGACCAGCGGCAGTTCCGGCCTGCCCATCGGGTGAGTCTTGAGGGGGAGCACCCTGCCTGTCGGAAGCCGGTGCATCCAGTAGAGGATGATAAGATGGGAGCACTCCTCTATCCCGTCCAGGGCTTCGGTAAGGCTGGTATCAACCACGACCTCGGAGACACGCTCCTGCCAGCCATGCCTGATTGGTTGCTTGATTTCGTTTCTCACCACGCCTATGGGTCTCAGGGTCATATCTGGTAGTTCATCATCCATAAAATTCCTCGGTCTCTAATGATACCACAAACAGAG
>CAYUBP010000238.1:0-1550 GCA_964443115.1 uncultured Dehalococcoidales bacterium
GTGCTGAGCCTTGCCCGCGAGGTATAGAGACCGGCGGTAAGCCCTGCCGGTCCACCGCCAATGATGACCACGTCATATTCCTTCATGCCTGCGGTCTCCTCTAATTCGGTAGTCGTATTTGAGAGGTGGAAAGCTAGCCTAGGGCGGCATCCAGGTTTTTCTTCAGCTCGGCTTTGGGCTTGAAGCCGATTACGTGGGAGACGGGCTCTCCCTTCTTAAAGATAATCAGCGCCGGGATGCTCATAATGCGGTACTTGCTGGCGGTCTTCGGGCTCTGGTCAACATCCACCTTGGCGAAGACTACCTTGCCTTCGTATTCATTAGCCAGCTCATCCACCACGGGGCCAACCATGCGGCAGGGACCGCACCACGGTGCCCAGAAGTCCACCAGCACCGGAGTCTCGGCTTTCAGGACAGTCTGCTCAAAGTCGCTGTCACTTACCTGGATTGGTTTACTCATGAATCTCCTCCTTGATTATTTGTGTAATTCCTCGCTCTGCGGTCTGTTTCGCCAGACCGATTGCATTCTTTATCGCCTTGGCCTGGCTGCGGCCGTGGGCGACGATGATGTTGCCATTGACCCCGAGAAGACATGCCCCGCCGTACTCACGGTAGTCTGCCTGCCGGGCAGTCTGGATATCCTGGAGCAGGGTGCGTCCCTCGGGACGGTAGGAGCTGGACAGGAGGTAGCCCACCTGCCGGATAGAACTCAGGAAGGTGTCTCCCACGCCCTCAATGGTCTTGAGGACTACGTTGCCGGTGAAGCCATCGGTTACTATTACATCGGCTTTCCTGCGGGGAATATCATGCCCTTCTATATTGCCAATGAAATTCAGGTCTGTCTTCTTGAGCAGCTCATACGTCTCCCGTACCAGCCGGTTGCCCTTGGTCTCTTCTTCCCCGTTGTTCAGCAGGCCGATGCGCGGGTTGCTGATGCCGATGACGCGCTCGCCATATATGCTGCCCAGCCGGGCAAATTGGACCAGGTGACCCGGTCGGCAGTCAACGTTAGCGCCGGCGTCAATCAGCAGTGTCGGCTCAAACAGGGTGAGGTTGAAGACGCTGCAAAGCGCGGGGCGGTCAATGCCCTCAATCTTACCCAAGGTCATCAGGGCAGTGATGAATACGGCTCCGGTGCTGCCGGCGGAGACGAAGGCTGAGGCTTGCCCCTCCTTTACCATGTTAACCCCGACTGCTATCGGCGAGTCCGGCTTGCTGCGGATAGCCCTGGTTGGCGGCTCGTGGGGGTCAATAACCCCGTTAGCGTCTATGATTTTGAGTTCCAGCTTCTTCAGATAGCGGCTCGCCAGCACATGCAGGAGGGATTTATTGCCAATCAGGGCAATATCCACCTGATATTCCTCAGCCGCTTTTATGGCTCCCTTGACTATCTCTCTGGGGGCGTGGTCTCCTCCGGTGGCATCAATGGCGATTATCATCTTATTACCGGCTCAGGGCTCCTCTCCCAGAGGTCGCAGCGTCCTCCCCAGCAGGCAGCGACCTCATCATCTGCTGAAAGTCGTGCTATCTCGCACAGGCTGGGGCAAGCC
>CAYUBP010000239.1:0-1520 GCA_964443115.1 uncultured Dehalococcoidales bacterium
CCCGTTCGGGCATTCTTTACAGCCCTAGATAGGCTTTCCGCACGTAGTCACTGGCGAGCAGCTTATCGCACGTCCCTTCCTGCACCACCCGTCCGTTCTCCAGCACACATGCCCGGTCAGCTACCTCCAGGGTGTGGCGAACATTCTGCTCAATCAGCAGGATAGTAATGCCCTGCTCACGCAGGGACTTTATCACCCGGAAGACCTCCAGCACCAGTAGCGGTGCCAGACCGTAGGACGGCTCATCAAACATGCACAATCTCGGGCGTGACATCAAGCCCCGCCCCATGGCTAGCATCTGCTGTTCGCCACCGCTTAATGTCCTGGCTAGCTGCCCCTCCCTGTCCTTCAGTATGGGAAAGACCTCATAGACCCGCTCAAGCGTTTCCGACCTGAGCTTCCAGGCGTGCCTGGGATAAGCGCCCATCTCCAGATTCTCGCGCACCGTCATATTGGCGAAGAGCTTCCTGCCCTCGGGTACGTGGGAGATACCCAGCTCGGCAATGGCGTGAGGAGTCAGCCCGTCTATCCGTTTACCCTCCAACTGTATGCTGCCTGAGGCGGGCCGGAGCAGACCGGAGATTGTATTAAGCAGTGTCGTCTTACCAGCTCCGTTAGAACCGACCAGAGCGAATATCTCCTCCCTGCCGACTGTCAGAGAGACATCCCATAGGGCTTGGGCCTTGCCATGGAAGGTGTTTATATTGTTAATTTCCAGCATAACTCCTAGTCCCCGAGATATATATCAACAACCGCTTTGCTGGTGGCAATCTCCTGTGGCGTGCCCTCGGCAATCTTCTCGCCGTGATGGAGGACTATTATCCGGTCACATACGGTCATGATTGCCTTCATCACGTGCTCAATCATGAAGATGGTGATACCCCTGTCCCGGATTCTGGCCACCAGCTCCATAGCCTGAGCTACCTCGGTGGGGTTTAACCCCGCCATCAGCTCATCAAGCAACAGGAGCTCTGGCCTGGAGGCTAAGGCTCTGGCTACTTCAACCCGCTTCTGGTTAGCCAGCGTCAGGTCTCTGGCTGGCACCGTCCTTACTGCTGACAGCCCGGCGAATTCTATTAGCTCAGTAGAATCACTGGCGGCATCTGCCGATGATATGCCAGCCCGCGTCCCGAAAAACGAGCCTAGAATTACATTCTCCCAGACCGGCATATTGGGGAAGACTTTTATTGATTGAAACGTCCTCGCTATTCCCATCCTGCAGATCCGGTGCGGCTTCAGACCGGTTATATTTCTGGCCTTAACGGCGATTACCCCCGGTCTGGGGGTAATCGCCCCCGATATCAGGTTAAACAGCGTCGTCTTGCCGGCACCATTAGGCCCTATCAAGCCCAGAATCTCTCCCTCGTTGACATGAAAATCAACGTTCAAGACTGCGGCCAGACCCCCGAAATACCTGGTTACTTTCTTACCTTCAAGTATTGACATGTTCCTCCCAAGGACTCCTTCTCCACAACCTCTGTAAGATCGGAAGAGCGTCGTGTAGGGAAAGAGTGTAGGAT